>JBBRSO010000037.1:0-27244 GCA_038245405.1 Bacteroidales bacterium | reverse complement strand
GATTGTTTTTTATTTTGTAATTGACTTTAGCATTCAGATCATAAAAGTTAATCTCGTTATTATTTTGAAAATCCCGAAGACTACCAATCCGGAGTTCCTGACCCAAAGATCCCAAAGCATTGGCCATTAATCCTGCATAACTGTACCTCCCACTAATTATAAAAGAAGCCTGATCCTTTTTTAAGGGACCCTCAATGGATAATCTGCTAGCAATAAGTCCAATACCACCACTTGAGTTTAGTTTCTGGTTGTTTCCTTCCTTCATCCTGATATCAATAATAGAGGACAGCCTCCCTCCATATTGGGATGGGAAAGCTGTTTTGTAAATCTTTACACTGCTTATTGCATCGGGATTGAAAGTGGAAAAGAAACCCAGGGCATGTGATGGATTATAGATAGGTGCATCATCAAGTAGAAACAGATTTTGATCGAAGGATCCACCTCTTACAGATAGATTTGTTGTTCCCTCGTTTGCAGTTTGAACGCCTGGAAGCAATTGAAGGTTTTTAATAGGGTCAATTTCCCCAACTGCAGATGGAGTCAGTCTTACTGTAGTTAAGTTTAAGGTTTGACTACCCATCTGGTTGATAAAGACATTATTATTATTTTTTGCCTCTACGATCACTTCATTAAGGGAAGTTATCTCAGCCTTTAATCCAACATTAATTGTTGTATCGGCAGAAAGATCAATCCTAAAAGTTATTGTCTTATAACCTATATATGAAAAAGTGACATTATAGATTCCCTGGGGTATAGTAAGTGAATAAAATCCATAATTGTTTGATAGAGCACCTATATTTTTATCTTTTATTGAGATTGTGGCACCAATTAAGTGTTCACCGTTATCCAAATTGATAATAGTTCCAAAAAGAGAATGTTTTTGTGCTGCCAGAGAAAAATGAATACAGATCAGGCAAAAGACCATGATTAAAATCCGCTTCATAGTTATTCTATTAATGTGAATATATCAAATATTTAACCTTTAAACAAGTCATAAACGTATATTCAAATATTCTAAATTGAATTAACAATTAAAAAAATACAAACGCTATATTTATCATGTAGGTACATACAATTTTATGACACGAAAAGTAATCAAAGAACTCATTAGAATCTATAATTCAGTCCGGCAGATGCACTGAAAAAGTCTGCTTTTCTGGCTTCACTGAAAAAATAATGAATAAAACCAGGCTGAATCAGAATACCCATATTCTCAGACAGGTTATACTGGATATCAACTTTCAGCTTAATTCCCAAATCCCAATAATTATCGGTGTTCCTGGTATAGAGATCCTGTTCTCCGGTTGATTTAAAATAACTGGATACCTCACCGCTAGTTCTGAAATATGTAGATACGATATCTCCGCCACCCCTGATGCTCAGTTTCTTTTCAAAAAAGGGGAAAGCCAGGCCTACAATAAGAGAATAATGTGATTCATTAAAAGTTTCTTCAGAGATATATTCAACGGGTGCTAACTTATTAATGTATTCATTATGGTAACGTGAGTATTCGAGGCCTGCTGATAATGCAAGTTTATCTGATATATTCCTAGAAATAGTGCTGCCAAACCCAAGAGGATAATATCTCTTGTAATGCTCGTCTTTACTTGTAAGGTGTTTATAATAAATAGAGAGCGAGTATTTTTGCTGGGAATAGAGATTCCCAGCAAAAAGAGAAACACCGAAAAGCAAAGCTGAAAGTAAAACAAATCGCAATTTCATAGTCTTAGTTATTATGTTATTTCTTAATAAATGCAATGGTAGCTTTTTCATCTTCTTTTGATACTGTAATAAAATAGTCACCTATTAGATAAGATGAAACATTGATAAGCATTTCTTTTTCATATGTATTCTTTGAATATAGTTTTTTACCATACTTATCATAAATGGTTACTGTATATTCTTTATCAATGGAAGTATTTTCTTCATTGATTTTTAGAGTTAATATATCAGAAGTGGGATTTGGGTATACAGTTAATGATAATTCTCCTGAAACACTATTCTTATAATAACAATCAACATATGTCTCCAAATTATCATATTCCGTTTGTTGTCCGTCGGTAACCATTAATGATATATAATAATAGTCTGATTCATATTCCGGGAAATAATAATATAAATACGAAGAATATGAAACCGGGGCGTAATTTACTGACCATTGATAAGAATAATTACCGCTTCCTCCAGAGACGTTTGCATAATAGTATTCACCACTACCACAGGTTGTATATGTAGGCCCGTTTATGCTTACAGACAATGGTACAATACAGGGATCTGGGGCTGGGGTTCCTACTCCAACAGCGGCCCATGCATTCATTACCTGTTTATATTGGTTGGAACACTGACCATATAATTCAGATGCAGACTGAATGGTCCCTAATCGCGAATCAAAATAATCATCATATACGCCGGAAATGTGATAGACTAAAGTCCTATAAGCGATCTTATATGCGTTGTTAATTCCGATCCCCTGTACGCCTAATAATTGATCTCCGTTTACTAAAAGATAAAACCATCTATTCTGAATAGCAGAGTTCTTGTGCGCTGTATTTCCATCGTATCCAGGAATTAATTCTGAGTAAGTAGTTGGATAATAACCATCAATGGTGGTTGTGTAATAGCTCGGTTGGCAACTATTCTGATCATAATACAAAGCATAGCTGTATGGTCTGTAAGAATTTGGATTAGCAAAGCTTCTTTTGAATTGATCGGCTAAGTTGGTTCCCATAATATAATCACAACTGCCATTTACATAGGATTCAACTGATTCGCCAAGAATATCACAAAATGATTCTGTTAAGGGGCCAGCAGGTTTGTCATAAACTTCATCCAGCCCTGCAGAGAATACTCCTACACCATGAGTAAACTCGTGTGCGATGACATCTAAGCCCCCCTCAAAACCACTTTGGCCGAGAAAATAACCAACATTGATATAATCTCCTCCTCCTCCCCACTTAAAACATGTTGTCGCTTGATCATCCCTTGGTCTTGGATAGAATCTGTTTTGCACTCTAATATCATAACCGGAAACTTCTCTAATTCCAGTGGTTCTATATAATTGCGTGGCAAAGAACTCATATGTTTTACTAACTGCCCAGTGTGCTGATGCAGCATTGTTGTCTTCACCGAGAGACCAATAATTGTCATGTCCATCAATTTTATCTAATTCCCAAAAATCCGGTATAACACAATAGTGCTGGTAGTCTAGAGTGCTATATTGTCTCGTGTCAATTTTGTTTGTCCGGGACCGATCTTCTAGGATAAAATCCCAATTTGGAAAGCCCCTATAATAAGTTGTAACGCTTTTCGTGCTGTTATATACTGTTTCAACAGTACCATTCGCTGAAAGTGTTTTGGGGTTACATCTTACAATTTCTCCATTGTATGCATTTACTTCAACTGTGTAGTCGCTGTTAGGGGAACTAGCCTGAACATCAAATCTGTAGACAAGACAAAAATCAGCTAGATTAATTTTTTTGAATCCTGGTAATGTAACGATCTGTAATTCTGCTTTGGGATACCAAGTTGCTGACGTGGAGTTCTCCTCAATTTTTTTCTGTGACTCCCAGTTTACATTATCCCATGCATATTCTGTCGCATTAATTTTTTCTAGAGCATTGCCCAAAGCTACTTTTTCCGTAATATTTGGAACTATACCAACGTTTAGATTCTTAAATAATTTCCCATGGGCTAATTCCAGGATATTATCATTTGCTTTGACCAACATAACTGCACCAACAATTTTAATTCCTTTATAGTATTGCTGATACTTATAAAAAACCTCATTTGGAACTTCAGTCTTGCTCTCCTTAAATAATAGCATCTGATCATTAGACGACAGACCAAAAACATCTTTATAATTCTCAAAGACTTTCTTAGGGTCTATTTTAGCGCTTTTGTTAAAAAAATACCACCCGTGTTGGGGTTCTGATTTTGATTGATCAATAATAGAAGCACTTTGTTTTCCACCAGAGTGAAAACTAAGAAGGAAGATAATCGTAAAACTAATTACACCAATAATGAAAAATTTTGATTTCATAGCAGCTAAGGTTAGTTAAACAACTTGTTTCTTGCTTAATAGGGATTACCCATATTTTGTTACCTCTTTTTTTCACTCTTTTTCGTACAACCTATATTTGAAAACGAAATTATAAGCGAAATTAAATAAATAGAAATTATGTTTTGAAGAATGCAAAAACAATGAAGAATAACAATAACTATATTTAGTAGTGTCGAAAAGTTCCATTATGTGACATGAAAAACTAAACTATTTTCATTTGAGCATTCAATTTATATAGATTCTAAATAATTTATGATTAATACGCTTGTCGTGTACTTGAAAAAAGAACAAGAGATATTTGTTTTTGCTTCTTTATTCCTGGGGTCAGCTCACGAAACGGAAGTTAACGTACGTTAGTGGAAAAAGTAATGGTCAAAATTGTTAATAAGGTCTTAATGGTCTGAACTTCACTTTCTTTGGTTGGTTGTTTTGTTGCCAAACATAATCTCCAGTAAGATTGATATGTTCCCAACCTAGAGGAGATAAGTTTTTTAAAATGGCTTCATCGACTTGATCACTATGTTCTTTTAATGCAACGATAGACCTCTCAAGGTAAACTGTATTCATTGATTATACATTTTTGCTCCCTGGCAAAAATGATCTTTGAAAACTGCGTTTCTTCCCCATCCCAGGGATCTACTGGAAAAACCTGTGGTCTGATCACCTCTGGCCGAAGGCAACATCCCAGAAAGGAAAGAGCACCCGGAAATAGCAATAGATTAAAAGAAGCCCCTGAGAACCGTTTTTCAGGGGCTTCTTTTAATGTCGTTTACCCGGCAGTCAAGCTAAAGTTTCCTGGACTGTGGCCATCTATCTTTTCACTGCCGTACTTTTTTCGAATTTCATCTATATCCTTGGGCTTGGTGTTTAAGCATTTTTCTTCACTGGGGCGATAGTACCACATAACTTTTTTGGGGGCAAAGAATAACCCTGCTTTCTTTAGGGTTTCTCTATGCTTATAAGTGTTTCCGCTTACCCAAATCCAGCTGCCGATAAGCTCTATAAGAACCTGGTCCAGGACAATAAGCTTGCTGATTACTTCAGGGTAAATGATGAAATCTTTCTCCTGATCCTCATTATCAAAGGAGAAGATCTTATCCTTAAGTATCTGTTGGTACTCTGCGTTAATTTGCTGCATAGTCAGTGTGTCACCCCCTTTATCGGGGTGATAATTAATAGCTAGCTTCTTGTAGAGCTGTTTAACGTCCTCTATCAAAGTGCAATTAATAAAAAAGTTAGGTTTCATAGGATAGTCCAGTTATTATGGTGTGGCTCACCTTTCTATGCCAGATAGCGGAATTGCTTCAAACTTTGAACGGGAACCAGCCATAAGGGCTGAATGAGCGCAAAAGGAAACGCAATAAATAGCGTAGCGGCTTTATGGCGTAGTCTTTTGCGTGGGCGAGTCCTTGAGCGGTTGCCAGCGTTTCAGACCGGTGGCTAACTTTGTGATAATACTTGAGTAAGTAAATAATCATTCCGCTTTGCATCTTTTTTTCTTTTCTGTAGTAAGGGATAAAATGGGGGGGAGCGCAAAGGAAAGTGTTAGCCGTTTTGAAGCGAAGTGGGGCTCTGGCCGGTCTTGATTCTGCGATAGTGAAACAAGGCCGGCCGGGAGCGAAACGAAGCGGAAAAATAGGCTTACTCTTTCCAGGTAAAAGGGAAGGGGTTTTCATTTTGTAGTTTTTTTCTTCCTACAAATTGAAATTTCCTTTTTAGACAGATATTCTTTTTGCTCTCAAGTTACGGGATAATTACACATTAACTAAAAAAGGAGGCTGCTTCAAAACGAAAGCAGCCTCCTTTTAATGCATCTACTCTGACGATTTTCCAATCTCTTTTAACTCGTTCAGTTTTTCAGGATTACAATTTATTTTATAAGATGAATAAGTGGAAATGGTGACGATGGACTTGTGCTATCCCAAACAAGTGTTCCATTAAGCCAAGTCTTTATTATATCAATTGAATTCGTTGTCCTGTGAAATTGGCATTGAATTGTGTCCATTTGACTATCACCAAGTTTTATATATGTCGTAGAGATGTCCTCAACATTATAGTAATCGCTGGAAAAGACTTTGACACACAATTCGTCAGAACCATCAGGGGCTGTATTTCGCTGACTCGTAATTGTAAACCCATATGGGTATGTAAGATTTGACCGTTCGACCTTTTCGACAATTCCACCATTCTTGTAATATACCTCAATTGGAGAGTCATTTTGCAGAACGTTTGTTCCATCAACGCTAACATATTCGATGAAAAATATTGTATTCATCGAGACCCCCTTTATAGGTTCTCCTTTTTCTTTATTACAGGAACTCATAATTAGTCCTATTAATAATGGTAACATAATATTCAAGTAAAATGTATTTTTCATTTTTTTGAGTATAAGGTTTTGTCCTGAAATTATCTTATAGGCGTAGGTCTTATATTTAGTAAAGATACAAAAAACATGCCAAAGGTTACTGTTCTTTAGTGTTTAATGTTATATATGAGGAGCCTACTGGTGTTAAAGTTATAACTCCCAGGAGTAAAATAATAAGTAGAGAACCATCCGTCATAAACCCCATACCATCCCCAGTTCATACGAAGATACTGTTTGCTCAAATTTATCTCATCTCTAGTGTCATAACTACCTCCAGCAGCAAAACAAACTACATTATGATAGCTTTTGATTCCGTCGCAGACCCACATATGACGACCAGAACTACCTTGTCCTGCAAGTATCACAGGGTATCCAAATCTCAAATTATTATTCAGAATATAAGTGGGGGAGATATTAGTTGTTGTAGAAGTATAAGTATATCCCTCTGTAATAAGATACCTTACCGCAGCAGTATCATATGCACCCGAACCGCCACAGCCATAGATCATATTAAGATTCCCAGGTAAGCCTAAATCTTTCAGAAATGTATTTGTAGCTGTTCCATAAGCATTGCCGTTATTAAAAATATTATCCCAATTAAAGCTACCAGGATAGCGATTTTCAAGCATTACCTGACCAACTGCCACAGCGACACATCCGACAAGATATCTCCCATTTGCAGGATATGGTGAACAACCCCCATAAGCAATTTGTTCGTTGTAACCATCCCCTTGTCCCCATGTTGTGTTTAATAATTGAGGAACATATATGTAGTATTCAGCAATGACCTGCCCATCCCCCGCACAATCATCATGATCGTAATCATCACCGTATTCCCAAACATATGAAGAATAATCAGTTTTTGTGGAACTGTAATTAGGTTCAAAAACAGGAAACTTTCCTGCCAAAGCTGAATCCCAATTGTATTTGGCTACAATATCTTGAGCCTGATCCGTATTCCTTATTGAATCGACAACTGCACTTGTCGTATTTAGCCAATCTGTTACACCCCAAGGCACATTACTATCGCATAGAGGAAAATGTGATTTTTCCGAATATGCAAGAATAGGATCCAGCCTGTCTTCACCTGAGATGATGATAAAGCCGGAGTTAGGATAATTAATGATGTAGAACTCCGCTAAATCACTATACTTCTTAAATTCGAGATATTCACTAATCTTTGAACCTTTTGCGTAAGGATTCTTTTGCAAATCGGCTATGCACAAGGCTTCTTCCAGAGATACAAAATGTGATTCATTAAGTTGAGAAGTTCCTCCTTCGTCTAATTTGCTCATAAATTGTGATTCCTTATTACAAGAACTAAAAAGCACTGCTCCAATGAAGCAGAAACTAAAAAAAAGTTACGTTTCATAGTGTAAGAATTAAGTAAATAATAAAAGATTATTTAAATGATACCATGCCTATATTACTATATGTCGAATGTTACCATTTTGTGACACGAAAAACTGAACTATTTTCATCCTAGCACTCAATTTATACAGATTCTAAGTAACTTATGCTCAATGGACATGCCGTGTCCTTGAAAAAATACATGAGACATTTGTTTTTACGAAGTGAGGCAAGGCCGGTCTTTTAATACCACTGTAAACCGAAAAAAATACCCCGGAGGGTATTAATTTTAAAGATTTCCTTCATCAGCAAAGCTTCTGTATATATCACTTTCCGGGGTAAGGATTATGTGATCGAGTAGTTGAATGTCAAGCAGATTTCCAGCTTCTTTTATTTTCTTGGTTATCTTTAGGTCGCTTTCGCTTGGGTTGATATTTCCGGAAGGATGGTTGTGCGCAATGATTATTCCGGAAGCGTTTCCTTTGATGGCATACTGGTAAATCAACCTAACATCCGTTACAGTGCCGGATAATCCTCCTTCAGATATCGTGGTAATTCCAAGGACTTTGTTTGCCCTGTTTAGCAGCAGCATTTTAAAAGATTCCTTATGCTCAATTGTGTTCAAGGAGCATTACATAGATAGAAAACAATTTCCGAAATGCTTTGAATCTATAAAGCAAGATTATTCATAAACACCAAAAGGTGAACAAATACTCTTGTAAGAGGGATATATTTTTTACCTTTAGTGCACATATAAAGGTTACCTACAAGACTAAAAAAGAAACGACAGTGGCAATTTTGCAGTGAGAGAAAAAAAGATAAATTGAATTAACGGATTAAAAAATGAACGAGCAGCAAAAAATATCCATTCGTTTTTTTGACGACCGCGAAGTGCGAGCCTTATGGGACGAGCAAAACGCCAAGTGGTGGTTTTCGGTGTTGGATATAGTAGCCGTTCTTACCGACCAAAACGACTATACGAAAACTCGCAACTATTGGAAATACCTTAAAGCCAAGTTGAAGAAAGAAAAAAGTGAAGTGGTTAGTGCCACTACCCAGTTGAAACTTCTCGCACCTGACGGCAAAAAGCGGTTTTCCGATATGCTCGATTACAACGGAATTATTGCATTGGGTAAACAGTTCCCAGGCAAAAAGGCAAACCAATTTATCGAATGGTTTACCTATAGCGATGAAAGCATAGACGGAAAAAGTAAAACAAAGGCTTATGCAATGTTTGAAAGTTCTTTTATCAACAGCATAGAGGTTGGAACAACCAATGGGTTACAACAAATTCACGCTTATTTGTTTGGCGGCTTATATGATTTTGCCGGCCAAATCAGGCAAAAAAACATTTCGAAAGGAGGTTTCCAATTTGCAGTATCCCAATTCCTTGGTGACACATTAAAACAAATAGAAGAAATGCCCGAAAATACATTTGATGAAATTGTTGAAAAATATGTGGAAATGAACATTGCTCACCCATTTATGGAAGGCAACGGCAGAAGCACACGAATATGGCTGGATTTGATATTGAAAAAGCGCTTGAAAAAAAGTGTAGATTGGAGCAAAATAAGCAAAACAGATTATATGAACGCAATGGTAAAGAGTGCTATAAACATTAGCACCCTAAAAAAATTGCTAAAAAATGCCATAACCGACCAAATCAACAGCCTGGAAATGTTTATGAAAGGAATTGACTACTCATATTCTTATGAGGAAAATTAAACCCGCTACTGTATTGGCACAACGTAAACCATTCCGCCAACGTTACTGAACAATCTCTTTAAATTTTGACATAGCGGATTACTTAGATAATAACGAAATGACTGCAGAATACCTGAATGCAGTTTTGGAGGACGGCGATAATTCAGATGTTATTATAGCAATAGGTCATATTGCAAAATCAATTGGAATGACAAAAATTGCTAATGAAACCGGACTTAGTAGACCAAGTCAGTACAAAGCACTACCAGAAGGAGCGAAGCTGCAATTTGGGACAATAATTAAAGTATTAAGAGCTATTGGCTGACAAATCAGAATAAACCCTAAAAAAATATAAATCACTTTTCACTTTTTTACCAATCAGCAGATTATAGTGAATTGGCTATAAATTACTAGCTTTGCACAAAACAAAATGCAAGTAATGAATTACGATTATAATACTCAAAGGAAAAGAATGGCCTTGCCTGAATATGGTAGAAATGTTCAGAAGATGGTCGATCATATTAAGACCATTGAGGACAGAGCAGAAAGAAATCGTGCTGCCAAGACCATAATCTCTATTATGGGGAACCTTAATCCTCATCTTCGCGACGTGGGTGACTTCAAACATAAGCTATGGGACCATCTGGCGCTTATTGCAAGTTTTGATTTGGACATTGATTCGCCATATCCGATTCCTGAGCCGGCTAAATTTGTTGAAAAACCAAAACAGGTTCCCTATAAACAGGGAGATATCAGGTTTTTGCATTATGGCCGCATAATTGAACTGATGATTAACGCTGCATGCGAATTGGAAGAGGGAGGAGAGAAAGAATATTTTACCAATCTGATAGTCAATCAGATGAAAAAGTCGTATATCATCTGGAACAGAGGTCAGGTAGCTGATGAGGTGATAATTAAAGACATGAAACTATTATCCAAAGGCAGATTACAAATGACTGAAGGTGTTAAAATTCTTGAAGTCAGGGAACTCATTCCTCCAGTTAAAAGAAAACCCATTAATAAACCTCACGGAAAACAGCAGAATAAGCAATTCGTCAAGAAAAAAGGACACAGCAGACATTAATGAGTACATTCATTGTTCAGGGAGGCAGATCACTCAAGGGAGAAATTACACCTCAGGGAGCTAAAAATGAAGCCTTACAGGTTATTTGTGCTGTTCTGCTTACCCCCGAAAAGATTACAATCAGAAATATTCCTGACATAAGCGATGTAAACATGCTCATCGAGCTTATAAGCTGCATGGGCGTCACAGTAACACGGGAATCCGATTCTGTAGCAACATTTGAAGCTATTAATGTCAATCTTGATTATCTCCAGACAAGTGATTTCAGGAAACAGAGTTCGAGTCTGAGGGGTTCTATCATGATCGTTGGCCCGCTACTGGCTCGGTTTGGTAAAGCATTTATACCAAAGCCGGGTGGCGACAAAATTGGTCGTCGCAGAGTTGATACTCATTTCACAGGTTTCCAGAAGCTCGGTGCAAAATTTGAATTCGATTCCAACAATCCGTTTTTTAAGGTTGAAGCTCCTTCTTTAACAGGTACATATATGCACCTCGATGAAGCTTCAGTTACAGGAACAGCAAATATAATAATGGCAGCTGTTCTTGCAAAAGGCCGCACTACGATCTATAATGCTGCATGTGAGCCATATGTTCAGCAACTTTGCAGGATGCTCGTTTCAATGGGCGCAAAAATAGAAGGTATCGGGTCCAACCTCCTTTACATCGATGGGGTTGAAGGTCTTCATGGCTGCACACATACCATACTCCCTGATATGATTGAGATCGGATCATTCATAGGAATGGCCGCTCTTACCGAATCTGAAATAACTATAAAGAATACTTCCTACGATAATCTTGGCATAATTCCTGATTCCTTCAGACGTCTTGGTATCAATTTCGAAAGAAGAGGCGATGATATCTACATCCCGCATCAGAAACATTATGAGATTGAGACATTTATCGATGGTTCGATAATGACAATCGCTGATGCAATTTGGCCCGGACTTACACCCGACCTTCTGAGCATATTTCTTGTAACCGCCACTCAGGCTAAAGGTGCCGTTCTTATACACCAGAAGATGTTTGAAAGCCGTCTCTTTTTTGTTGATAAACTTATAGATATGGGTGCCCAGATCATTCTGTGTGATCCCCACCGGGCGACTGTTATTGGACAGGACAAGAACATCAGGCTCAAAGGAACTATTATGTCCTCTCCTGATATCAGGGCTGGAGTCGCATTGCTTATAGCGGCTATGTCGGCCGAAGGTAGAAGCGTTATACATAATATCGAACAAATCGATCGCGGTTATCAGAATATCGATAAGCGGCTGAATGCATTGGGGGCGGATATACAACGCGTCTGATCTGGAAGGTTGCCGACGAAGCAACCCCCTCTGCCAATTTGTCAAACCTAAATCCTTGGCAGGGCTTTTGCTAACTGATGATGTACAACTGAAAAATACTTTGGGATGATGAAGAAAAAGTTTAGAGATCACGAGGAGGAAAAACAGGATCATATTGACAATCCAACTGAAAATAAAGAAAATAGTAACTACAACGGGGAACATCTTGCTGCTGAAGGTTCAAATGGCAACCAGACTGAGGGTTCATCAGAGTCGGATTTAATGACTGACAAAACTGTGCCTGAAGTAAGGGCTGTTCAGGAAAAACTGGCAGAAATGCAGGATAAGTACATTCGTCTCTCAGCTGAATTTGACAATTACAGAAAAAGAACCCTGCGTGAGAAAATGGACCTCTCAAAATATGCCGGAGAGAATTTATTGCTCAGCATGTTACCGCTGATGGATGACTTTGACAGGGCCAGGACATATATGGATTCCACTGCAGAATGTATTGGTTTGAAAGATGGCATCGATCTGATATATGGAAAATTCAGTGATTTCCTGAAACAGAATGGCGTGAAGGAGATCGAATCGTTGAATATTAACTTTGATGTTGATATTCACGAGGCAGTAGCTAAAGTTCCGGTAAAGGAAGATGAAAAAAAAGGAAAAGTTGTTGATGTTGTTCAAAAAGGTTATTATTTGTTGGATAAAGTTTTGCGATTCTCAAAGGTAGTAGTAGGAGAATAAAAATTATTTCATGAGTAAAGAGTGGCTGAAAAAAAATATTAAAAAGGGATGGGGAAAAAAGACTATTATGATGTGCTTGGATTGTCTAAAGAGGCCACTAAGGAAGAAATAAAAAAAGCATACAGAAAGCAAGCCTTGAAATATCATCCCGACAAGAATCCGGGAGATAAGAAATCAGAAGACAATTTCAAAGAGGCCGCCGAGGCCTACGAAGTACTGAGCAACCAGGAGAAAAAAGCCCGTTATGACCGTTACGGACATGCCGGCATGGGGAATAATGGTGGAGGGTTCTCAGGACAGGGAATGACTGTAGATGATATATTCTCATCCTTCGGAGATATATTTGGTGACGCATTTGGTGGCTTTGGAGGATTCAGCGGAGCACGTCGCGGAAAAAGAATAAACAAAGGCAGTAATCTTAGAGTGAAAGTCAAGCTCAACCTCCAGGAAATAGCTTCCGGTGCTGAGAAAAAAATCAAAGTTACCAAATATGACCCTTGCGACAGTTGCGGAGGTACCGGAGCTGACAGCCCATCAAACATTTCAACATGTTCAACCTGTCATGGCTCGGGGCATGTTACCCGGTTAACCAATACGATGCTGGGCCAGATGCAGACTACTGCAGTATGTCCTTCATGCGGTGGAGAGGGGAAGACTATCACCAAAAAATGCGCTACCTGTTACGGGGAAGGCGTGGTTCAGAAAGAAGATGTCATAAAGATCAATATTCCGGCCGGTGTGGGCAAGGGAATGCAGATGACTGTAAGCGGTAAGGGCAACGCCCCAAGAAGAGGTGGTGAGAATGGCGATCTATTGGTTGTTATTGATGAAGAAGAACATCCTGAACTGATCCGAGAAGGTAACGATTTGATTTACAATCTATTCATAAGTATACCAGACGCTGTTCTGGGAACCCATGTTGAAGTGCCCACTGTTGATAATAATGTTAAGATAAAAATAGAGCCAGGAACCCAACCGGGTAAAATACTGCGTCTGCGCGGTAAAGGCTTGCCCGAAGTAAACGGATACGGGAGGGGCGATCTGCTTGTTAATGTGAATGTATGGATTCCAAAAGCTGTTAACAAAGATGAGCAAAAAATCTTCGAGAAATTTAAAGATTCAGATTCATTCATACCTGCTCCCGATAAAAACGACAAAGGCTTTTTCGAAAGGATGAAGGGGTATTTTGAATAAAACAAAAGAAAGCTTACATAGAGGACCATAGGGTTAAACAAAGATTTTTTTTATATTTACCTATAATTTAAATCAAAACTTTATGGCTCTTTTTGAAGCAAACAACGTCACCAAGCAATATGGCAATCATCTGGCGCTCGACAATGTGAGCATTTCTGTTCCCGAACAGTGCATATACGGCCTTCTCGGTCCTAATGGTGCCGGCAAAACCACCCTCATAAGAATAATAAATCAAATCACTGGCCCCGATACTGGCGAGCTCTTTCTTAACGGGAAAAAGCTTGTACCTTCCGATGTTCATCTTATTGGCTATTTGCCGGAAGAAAGAGGCTTATATAAAAAAATGAAAGTGGGGGAACAGGCTTTATACCTTGCCCAGCTTAAGGGACTCTCCAAAGCAGAAGCGATGAAGAGATTGAAATACTGGTTCAAAAAACTTGATATTATAGACTGGTGGGGCAAAAAAGTTGAAGAATTATCAAAAGGAATGGCACAGAAAGTACAGTTTGTAACTACTATTCTTCATGAACCGAAGCTTTTGATTTTCGACGAGCCATTCACCGGTTTTGATCCTCTCAATACCAAGATAATAAAGGATGAAATCCTTTTCCTGAGGGATCGTGGTGCAACAATAATATTTTCAACCCACAACATGGAATCTGTTGAGGAACTTTGTGATAATATTACTCTGATAGATAAATCAAAAACCATCCTTGAAGGCAGTGTGCACGAGATCCGCAGCAGATGGGCCGCAAATGAATATGATCTTGTTTTTAGCGGAAACGTTAATATTGAAGGGAACGGTAATTACACAATTCTAAAAGGTCAGTCTGACGCTAATAAGAGTGTTTTCAAACTTAAAACTACAAGCGACATCAAAACCAATGACATACTTCAGTCTGTGATGCAGTCGGGTAACCTCATTTCCTTTAACCCGGCTCTGCCTTCAATGAATGAGATTTTTATCAGGGTTGTTGAAGCCCGCAATTAATACTGATACATTCCCAGAAACCTTCAAAATATGAATAAGATATCCGTAATCATTAAAAGAGAGTATGTAACCAGGGTAAGAAAAAAATCATTTATCATAATGACCATTCTTGCCCCTATTCTCATGGCAACTATAATTATTGTACCTACCATTATTATGTCAAGCCAGAGCGGTGATTTTAAAAAAATCGCAGTTATTGAAGACAACTCCGACCTTTTCAAGGGCGTTATAAAAAATAATAAAGAAGCCGAATTTGTTTATCTCGAAAATACAAAGGTGGAAGACCTCAAAAAAACATTTGAGCAAGCGGGATATTATGGCATACTGTACATCTCCCCAGAGCTTGTCAATACGCCTAATGCTGTTTACCTGATCTCCAAAAAACAACCGGCTTTAAATCTTCTTCAATATATAGAAAACTCGCTCAAAAAAGAAATTGAAAGACAAAAGCTCCTTGCTTATAAGATTGAGAATCTCGACGATATAATGAAAAACGTCGAGACTAATGTAACTGTTCAGACAAAAAAACTTGATGAATTCGGGACTGAGAAAGGAACCAGCACAGGTATATCTATGGCCCTCGCCTATCTCCTTGGCTTCCTGATGTATATGCTCGTATTCATATTCGGTGCACAGGTAATGAGAGGTGTGATCGAGGAAAAAACCAGCAGGGTTGTTGAAGTAATTATCTCTTCAGTAAAACCTATACAGCTCATGATGGGCAAGATAATCGGTATTGCACTCGTAGGTTTAACCCAGTTTATGATCTGGATATTTCTGACTATAGGAATTGTAACTGTACTGAAGACCACGCTACTTCCAAAAACAAGCATGACTGAAATTTCTCAGTCGATGCCACAAAACTATATGGCAAATGGCCAGTCAACTGCAGAAGGAGCATCGCAGGTTGCCGCAATGTCTCCTCAAGCTGCTGAATTTTCAAAATTATTCGATAGCGCTATGAACCAGCCCTGGGGCCTCATAATAGTTTGTTTTCTTTTTTATTTTATAACGGGATATCTCCTCTATGCCTCGGTTTTCGCTGCAATCGGCTCAGCAGTAGATAATGACACGGAGACACAACAATTCATGCTGCCGGTTACCATACCTATTATTTTGGGATTGATGGTGGCAATGGGTACAATGCAGAATCCTGAAAGCTCCTTGTCATTCTGGTGCTCAATGATTCCGCTCACAGCCCCCATCGTAATGATGGCACGTATACCATTTGGCGTACCTTACTGGCAGATCGGGGTATCAATGTTCCTGATGCTGGTAACCTTCACAGCCTTCGTATGGATGGCCGCAAAAGTTTATAGAACAGGAATCCTGATGTACGGGAAAAAAACATCATGGAAAGAGATGTGGAAATGGCTTAGATATAGTGGGTAGATTATTACTTTGTGCGCTTTGTGTATTTTCCTTTGTGTGCTTTGTGGTTAATGGATTTCAAAAAAAATAATATGTCGAAAATACTTGTCATAGACGATGAGAGAGCTATCAGGAACTCCCTGAAGGAGGTTCTTGAGTATGAGAAACATGAAGTCGATCTTGCGGAAGATGGTCCGAAGGGATTGGAAATGTTTTCCGCCAATACATATGACATTGTTCTCTGCGATATAAAGATGGCAAAGATGGACGGCATTGAAGTACTTGAAAAAATAACGGAAGCCTCATCCAATATTCCCGTAGTAATGATCTCCGGTCATGGTAATATTGACACTGCCGTTGAGTCTATAAAAAAAGGTGCTTACGATTTCCTCGAAAAACCTCTCGATCTTAACAGGCTTCTCATTACCATTCGTAATGCGATGGATAAATCGACCCTTATCTCCCAGACACAGGTTCTGAAAAATAAGGTCAGCAAGATGTACGAGATTGTAGGTGAATCTGAAGCAATCGAGAAGGTTAAAAATATGATCGACAGAGTGGCTGCTACAGAGGCCAGAGTACTCATTACCGGTTCAAACGGTACCGGAAAAGAGTTGGTAGCTCATCAGATCCATGAAAAAAGCACAAGGGCAAAAGGTCCTTTCGTAGAAGTCAATTGTGCGGCTATTCCTTCAGAACTTATTGAAAGTGAGCTTTTTGGTCACGAAAAAGGTTCATTTACGTCAGCGATCAAACAAAGAATAGGTAAATTCGAGCAGGCAAACGGCGGCACACTCTTTCTCGATGAGATAGGCGATATGAGTCTTTCAGCCCAGGCGAAAGTGCTGCGTGCTCTCCAGGAAAACAAGATCACCAGAGTCGGCTCGGATAAAGATATACACGTGAATGTGAGGGTGATTACTGCCACCAACAAAAATATCAGGAAAGAGATTGAGAACAACAATTTCCGTGAGGACTTATACCATCGCCTGAGCGTAATTCTGATACATGTTCCAAGTCTGAATGAGAGAGAGTCTGATATACCGATACTTGCGGAACATTTTAATTCACTTATCTGTAATGAATATGGAATGAGTAAGCGGATTATAAAGGAGGATGCGATGGAGGAACTGCAAAAAATACAGTGGACCGGAAATATAAGGGAGTTCAGGAATGTACTGGAGAGACTCATCATCCTCTGCCCTGTTGAGATTACCGGGAACGATGTATTGGCATATGCTAAACCCGTTTCCGGAAGCAATATCTAGACTAACTCTTTGGCTCTCTGCGTCCCGATAGTTATCGGCACTCTGTGGCTCTGTGTAACAAAAAAGAAATTCCACAGAGTTGCACAGAGAAGCACAGAGGACTACAGAGTAAAAAATAACAAATGTACCGAATAGAAAAAGACAGTCTTGGTCAAAAAGAAATACCATCTGATGCTTTATATGGTATCCACTCTGTACGGGCTCATGAGAATTTTCCCGGAAATACTCTTTTCCCTGTTGAATGGTACAAAGCAGTCGGTGTCACAAAACTAGCCTGCTATAATACCTATAGAAAATTCAGATCAGCAGCCGAAAGTAAACTTGGCAAAGACCTTCCTTTTAAAAACATCGGAGATCAAACACTCGAAGCCCTGTGCGAAGCTTCCAAAGAAATAAAAGACGGAAAACACTTTGATCAGTTTATAATCCCTGCCATCCAGGGAGGCGCCGGAACAAGCATCAACATGAATATTAATGAGATAATCACAAATCTTGCTCTTCTGAATTCAGGCCATAAATGTGGTGATTATAATTTCATAGATCCCACAGAAGATGCAAATATATATCAGTCAACAAATGATGTAGTCCCTACGGCGCTTACTGTTGCCATTATGATCTTACTACATCAGCTTGAAGAGAAAATCAATACGCTCCGTCAGACAGTTGAGGAATTTGAGAAAAGCAACAGGGAGAACCTTCGTCAGGGCTATACCCAGATGCAGGCTGCCGTTCCATCCTCCTTCGGGTTGCTCTTCAGTGCTTACAATGAAGCACTATCACGCGATTGGTGGAGGGTATCAAAATGCACAGAAAGGATCAAACAGGTTAATCTGGGAGGTGGCGCCATTGGAACAGGACTATCGCTTCCACGATTTTTCATAATGGAAGTAGTTCCTGAATTACGAAGACTTACCGATTTGTCTCTCGCACATAGTGAGAATCTTTCCGATGCCACAAGCAATATGGACAAATGGGTTGAGATCCATGCTACTCTGAAGGCTCATGCAGTAAACCTCGAAAAAATGTCTTCCGACATACGTCTTTTGGCTTCAGACTTTGCAGGAGATAAGACTCTTTCAATTCCCGACCGCCAGGTTGGAAGTTCCATAATGCCCGGAAAGATTAACCCTGTAATTCCTGAATTTGTGATTTCGGCGGCACATAAGATATATTCGAATGATGTTCTTATCTCATCATTGAGCGGACAAGGTGTTCTCGAGCTTAACCCCTATCTTCCCGTTATTGGATGTGCGGTAATTGAAAGCATTAATCTGCTAATCTCATGCAACATAACTATGCTGAACAACTTGTTTTCGGGTTTAACAATTAACGAATCGGCTGGTTACGAAGCTGTTATCAATAGTCCTTCAATAACGACAGCAATGAGTCCTTATATCGGATATCACAAAGCAACTGAACTGGCTAAACTTATGAAGGATAAAAAAATAAATATTTTTGAAGCGAACCAGGTTCTGAAGATGATAGATGAAGCAAAGCTCAAATCGATTCTCGAACCGGGAAATCTGCTGAAATTAGGATTCTCGCTTGATGATTTATAAGAGGCTGCAGACGACTGGGCTACAAATATTATGCTGCTCTGCACGTTATGTTTAAGCGACAGAGTCGCGAAATATTTGTAGATAAACAGTAATCATTCAATGAACGACCAACAAATTATTCTGGTAAATCCTGGTAGAAATCCTGAAATTGATGCACTGGAAAAAAACAGGGATTTCGGAATTTACATGTTTCCATATAGTTTATTGTTCTTACAAAATTATTTACTGACATATGATATTAAATCATTAATAATCGATCTCTACTGGCAAAACCCGGATGAGCTATTTGAACTAATCAGGAATACAAAAAATCCAATTGTAGGGGTAACAGCTCAGTCTCATTCTGTTTTAAAAGCTCTGGATATTATCAAACAGATAAAAAAAAATAACAAAGATTCCATAATTGTAGTTGGAGGCAATTTCTTTACAAACACTCATATTGATGTCCTCACCCGGTTTAAAGAAGTTGATGTTGTTGTTAGAAGTGAAGGTGAAATCACTTTTTACGAATTGGTAAATGCTATACAGAGAAACATAAGTTTTGAAAATATTGATGGCATAACATATAGAAATAATAATGAGATAATAGAAAATAAAAGCAGGGAATCTGAAAAGGATATAGAAAAGTTCGCCTTAAAATACGATCAGCTGTCTGAGATACATCGTTTTAAAGAAGGGATTTTAATGCGGAACTACGAATCTGAAAATTACCGGAGCTATCCGGTTTATATTGGCAGAGGGTGTTCGAGAAAATGTACATTTTGTGAGTACAATCAATTTAGTTACAGGATTCGTAAAATCCCTCATATTTTACGGGAAATAGAATATTTGATAAAGAATTATGATGCAAAGTATTTTACATTTGCCGATCCCTCATTCTGTGAAAGAAAAAATTTCATCAGGGAGTTCTGCGAAGCGCTGATCGGTAAATTTCCTGATATTAAATGGTCATGTGAAGCAAGGGCTGATACACCAATTGAAATTTTGGTATTAATGGCTAAAGCCGGTTGCATTAATATTGATTTCGGTCTGGAGTCGGGTTCAGAAAAAATATTAAGAGCAATAAATAAAAATATTGATCTTACAAAGACCTATGAATTTGTTAAAGCATGCCATTCTCTTGGAATTCGTACACATATGTTTCTGATAGTTTCCCTGCCAGAAGAAACCGAGGAAGATGCAATGCAAACAATTAAGGTTTGTGGAGAATTATCAGAATATGTAACAAGCATTTCCCTTGGAGTTACCCAGATACTTCCTGGAACAGAATTGGAACGCATCGCATTTGAAAAAGGAATCCTAGCCAAAGATTTTTCATATTACGACGAACGATTTTTTCATAATCATACACAATTTTGCGATCCTCATGTTCCTTTATATTTTGAGCATCTTGATATCGGTTTTATTGAGAAGTTTTTTACAAAAATAATGGATCTGAGAGCAAAAAAATACGATAACCTGAGTGACTTGCTCAGAAAAGCTAAAACTGGCCTCTTAACGTTACATAAAAGGCCATTACAAAAGAATTTAATATATATCAGACGTTTTATTATTGCCATTTTCAGCAAAATACAAGCCAAATCATAAACAATATCCAGGTCTATCTCTTCCGTAGGGACGGGTGGCGACCCGTCCCTACGTACCGCAAATTTTGTTAATTTTGCATCAAATTTCTTGAAATGAATGAAAAGGGAAGAGAATCAAAACCGCACATCGGTATTTATGGTCGCCGCAACAATGGAAAGAGCAGTCTTATAAACTGTCTTGCAGGACAGGAGATTGCTATAGTATCCGACCATGCCGGCACCACAACTGACCCCGTAAAGAAATCATTTGAGATCACCGGTTTTGGCCCTGTCATCCTCGTTGATACTGCAGGTATCGACGATTCAGGTGAATTGGGACAAAAAAGAATTGAACGTACACTCCGGACACTCGATACAGTTGATCTCGCACTACTTGTTGTTGCAGATAATTCGTGGGGCACTTATGAAGAAGATCTGATAAAAAAGTTTGATAATCTCGACCTTCCATATCTGGTAATACACAGTAAATCTGACCTCAGGGTGCCTACGTCGGAATTCAGAAACAAAGTCCTTTCAACAACAGGAGCCGGCTTATTCGAATTTTCAGCGCTCGACAAGCGAAACTATGAAGAGCTTATAACTCTTATCAAAAATACAATTCCCGAGCATTCATATAATAACCCTACTCTGCTGGGTGATCTTATAACCTACGGAGATATTGTAATTCTTATAACACCAATCGATATCGAAGCACCTGCAGGAAGACTTATTTTGCCTCAGATGCAAGCCATTAGGGATATTCTTGACAATGAAGCGGTTGCAATAGTATTGAAAGAGAGAGAAGTTGATTCATTTCTGAAAAAAACCGGAATAAAACCGGTACTGGCAATTACTGATTCACAGGTCTTTGCCAAAGCCGACGCCTCCATTCCACATGATATCCCTCTTACAAGTTTCAGCATAATGCTTGCACGGTTTAAGGGCGATTTTGATAATTACCTGAAAGGAACTCCAAAAATATCAACACTCAAAGACGGCGATAGAATATTGCTTCTTGAATCATGCACCCATCACGTTTCATGCGATGATATAGGAAGAACAAAGATTCCTCGTTGGATAACAAATTTTACGGGTAAGAAACTTGAATATGATGTCGTTGCCGGTCTGGATTCACTTTCACGGCCTATAACTGACTATGCCCTTGTAATTCAATGTGGCGGCTGTATGATAACAAGAAAGCAGCTTCACAACAGGCTTGCCGCGGCCATCAAAGCAGGTGTTCCGGTAACTAATTACGGTATGGCAATCGCTTATGTTCAGGGGATTTACAACCGGGCTATCGCACCTTTTACGAAGAGCGGGAAAAGCCTTAATACATATCTTTAATAAACTCAGAATCTGAAATAAATAAACGGCATAACTTCCGGGGTCTTCATCTGGTAAAGGAACACCGCAATCAGCATTAAAATAACCAGTTGGGCAACAATCGGAATATTTATGAAAACGTCCCTGTAAGTCTCCTTTACATTCTCCGGAAGAAAGTGTATCGTATAAGCCACCAATATTATTATAACTGCTCCGCCATAGGCAGGAAGGACTGTGCCATAAGATCCGGGTGAAAAATTTTCAAATATCTGTTTGAGCATGATTCCAACACTGTTCATATCGGGCGCCCTGAAAAATATCCAGCAAAAGTTTACAAACTGAAATGTTATAAAAATACCCACCACTCTCCAAAGCCATTTAAGATCTGACGGCTTTTTAAAAATGGAACTCCATAACTTGTTTAAAACAAGACCTAAACCATGCAAGCCTCCCCAGATAATAAATCGTAAGGAGGCGCCGTGCCACAATCCACCCAGGAGCATGGTTATCATCAGATTGAAGTATGTTCTTAGCTTTCCTTTCCTGTTTCCCCCCATTGAGATGTACAGATAATCGCGAAGCCATTGTGAAAGCGATATATGCCATCTTTTCCAAAAATCAGAGATGCTCGACGCCTTATAAGGTGAGTTAAAGTTCACCGGCAGTCTGAAACCAAGGATAAGCGCAATACCAATGGCTATATCAGTGTAGCCCGAAAAATCGCAGTATATCTGCAACCCATATCCATAAACTGCAAGCAGATTTTCAAATCCGGAATAGATTGCAGGAGCGTCAAAGATCCGATCTACAAGGTTTAATGCTATAAAGTTTGAGATGATGATCTTCTTTATCAATCCCTTGGAAATCATGTAAAGTGCATGGCTGAACTCATGTTTGGAAAGTTCATATTCTTTGTAAATCTGGGGAATAAAAACCGACGCCTTTACAATAGGACCGGCCACAAGGTGCGGGAAAAATGAAACATAAAATCCGAAATCAATGATGTGTCTTACAGGCTCCATCTTCTTCCTGTAGATATCAATTGTATAACTTAATGACTGAAAAGTAAAAAATGAAATACCTATAGGCAATATTATATAGCTTATATTGAAAGAAGTACCAAGAAGTGAATTTGACAGATCTGAAAGCATATCGAAGACCCTGAAATCTGTTCCCAGCAAACTGTTTATTGAATTTACTATGAATGATGTGTATTTAAAATATCCAAGAAGAAAGAGGTTGGAGATAATGCTGAGCAATACATAAAACCGGGCTGAGGCCCTATTTTTCGAGTTGTAAATAAGGTTGCCAAATGTATAATCAATTACTGTTACGAAGATGAGTATGAACAGAAACAGACCACCTGCTTTATAGTAGAAAAAGAGGCTGACAAGAAAGAGATAAAAATTTCTGATTGTTAATTTTCTGTAAACCACGCTATATCCGAGGAGCACAACTAGTAAGAAGATCCAGAAAGTAGGAGATGTAAAAAGGAATGGATTGTCGGGATTATAATTGAATACTGAAGCGATGACCGCACGAAAGATTCCCCGATTTTCATTTACTTCTACAGGCTTAACAGCAATGATTCTCTCAGGACTCTTAACATTCGCATAAATTGTATCGGGGAGCCTTCTGATGGAGTTGCTGTCATTACTGTTAAATAAGGATGAAACGAGAAGTTTAGAAAACGAATCAGCGCCAGGGTAAGTAAAATGAATAAAATCTTTCTGAGCAAGAGGAGGCTTTTTATCCGTCCACTTAATAATTGAAGACTTACCTCCCATTGCTGCATAGGAATCCCAGAAAGCTTCATCTGACATTTTTGTTGCCTTTCTCTGCGCCTCAACTATAGAAGGAATATTGGCATATGATTTTACGCTGTCGCCTTCACTCATAGCCATATCGGTAACTCCGATAACTAATATCGGGGTGGAAGGTAAGATCGACTTTAGGAGAGACAGCTGGCGCATCAGGCCTTTCTCATAGTAAGAATAGTCGTTTCTTACATTCTTAACGATGTTTAGTCCATATTGAAGAATTATTAAGTCGGGGGCAAGTTTCTTATATGCCTCCCGCAGATTCTCCTTGTCAACCATGGTGAATTCCAGCCCGGCGCTGCCTCGTTGAGGGATATTGTCAACAATAATACCGGTTTCGCTTTCAATACTTATTCCGTATATATCGGGACTTACCTTCCCTTGAAATACCAGCTGTATGTCTTTTTCTCCGTTGAGCCGGCACTTTATCTCATTAAAGCCCTTTGATCTGCTCAGTGTATCGTTGAAAATCTCCTTGTTATCGCCTGTAACACTAATGGACACTACTCCTTTTGTATTACCATAAAAGATCCTTAACGTGTTAAACCCGGCGGATGCGCTATCTGCAAAATTTGATGGCTCTATTCTGATATATGCTGTCTGAGGTACGGGAGCTGTTTCTCCATCGGGCAAAAAACGGCAGATAGCCATAAATGGCCCCAGCTCATAGTGTGAGAGCTGACCTGCTTCATACGACAAGTAGTTATATTTCTTCCAGTTTGATGATGAACGTAACCATAATGATTTGGTGTACATTACCGGCATTAAAGGGAGGAATAAACCCGGGCCTGTTCCGCCATTTCTTTTCCGCAGGGTATGACGCAAATAGGAAGTTATCCGGTCTCCTTCAATCTGTGAATCGCCATAATACAATACCCTCACCTGGCGTTTGGAGAACTTTACCGAATCAAGAAAGCCTTTTAATGGTTCGTTTAAATGATCAGTATTGGATATTAGTAAACTATCTACAACAGGGATAGCAATCGTATCAGAAGTTTTTTCCGGTATCTGTGTATGCTGAATGTTATCTGATTTAATACTACTCAGAATCTGAGATGGAATAAACTCATTTACAGATGGGAACAGATGATTTGCCTGAACAAGATAATGCAGTCCGACAAAACAGACCAAAAAGATCAGTAACAGCAGGAATGATCTTAAAGGACGCATACATTATAACAGAATCAGCTCTTCTTTTTGATCTTAAGTTTTTGTCCGACTTTAATTTTGCTACCATCGGAGATGTTGTTCAATGACAAAACCTGAGAAGTTGTCACATTACCATAAAGCTTAACAATGTCCCAGATAGTGTCGCCATTACGCACTGTGTAGGTTATGAATTCCCCTTCTGTTTCCTCCGGAATGACATTCACTGACTGTGTATTCTGAGGAATAGCTTTCCCGGTCATAGCTTGCTTTTCTGCCAACGTCATCGTATTTATTTTCGAAAAATACTCCGACCTGGTAGGGTTAACATATACTACTATTTTCTGACCTACACGTATATTATTTTTATAGATATTATTCCAATTTCTCAGCTCTGCCAGGCCGACCTTATACCATTCGGAAATAAAGCTGATATTATCACCATCCTTCACTGTATAGATCAATTTTGTTTTTCCCTGTATATCGGTAGATACAAAAGCTGAAGAACGTGTAGGGTCTGCTATTCGTGTTGTTTTATTTAGATATATATCTGATTTATAGCTTCTTATAGTATCATTAAGATCAATGAAATCTGCAACATGGTTCATGGGAAGAGTAAGTGATTGTGGTTTGGATGAACCAGGGACCAAACCGGTTTTATATTGTGGATTTAGTGCCCGGAGCTCTCCAAGAGGAATCCTCATCACTTCTGAAATTTGCTCGAGGTGAATATCCTTAGTCACCATAATAGTATCTGTTGCCACAGGAATATTCAGTGGCAGGGGAATTATGCCATGTTCAGGATAATAGTTGATTGCATAAACAGCTGCAATATACTGAGGTATATATCCTCTGGTTTCCCTGGGAAGGCGGTAATAAATTTGCCAGTAATCTTTTTTATTCCCCGACCGCTTGATTGCCTTATTAACGTTTCCAGGTCCGCAATTATACGCAGCGATAACCAGAATCCAGTCGTTGTATATCTGATAAAGATCCTTAAGATATCTTGCTGCAGCATGTGTTGCTTTCGCAGGATCCTTGCGCTCATCAACAATCGAATTTATTGTTAATCCGTACATTCGTCCGGTGCTATACATGAATTGCCACATTCCTGTCGCTCCCGAATGTCTGTTTACGACTCCGGGGTTAAGGGCTGATTCAATAACAGCCATATATTTTAATTCTGTCGGAAGACCATAGGAATCGAAAACATCTTCAATCATTGGAAAATAATAATCCCGAAGACCGAGTACAGCGGCGAATTTTCTTCTTTGCCTTACAGTATACACATGAATATGATTCCTGATAATATTATTATATGGAAGGCTGATTATTGAATTGATCTTACTGAGCCTCTGTTCATAAACTTCGTCAGGCATCATCAGACTTGTTGTATCTACTGTTGAGTCATTGAGGTTTTTTATGGCAATCTTAACATACCATGTATTAACCAGACTGTCAAGATCGTTGGCAATCCTATCGGTGCTGTTATCAGATTTTATAATTATCGTGTCATAATCAGGTGACGCATTTGCTTTTAGAATTGCAAGAAAAAATATGATAAAGATCAATTTTAATCTCATAGCCAAGTAATTAGTTTAAAAGTTTACCTTCAAATCAACACCAAACCCTGCTCCTGCGAATCCACCGGGTAATGTTAGCTTCATAGGAACGAAAGTAATATCAAGATTATTACTTATATCATAATTAAAAAGACTGGCATCTACATTCGCATCAAGAATAGAAATCAGATACCATCCTGCGATGCCAATATACGAAAGATCACGATATCTTTTATAATAATTCACCATACGTAACATAGCTTCTGAATAACCAACATAGATTGTGGGATGAGTTACAGGGTCATATGTCACAGGATCAGCAGGTATCAGCTTTATGTAGCTATTGGTTTGAGGTATAGCATCTGTCATGTCCTGGTAGGCTTTCAGGTATTGAATATAATGACTGGAGTTAAATCCGGCGCTATAGACAAGCCCTCCAAAGCCAATGTAGACCAAAGGTATTTTCCAGTATTTTCTGTTATAGATCTGACCAAGCCCGGGGAACGACACTGCCATCATTGTAGCCCTGAATGGATCGGGTTTGAATTTATGTTTAGACTGACTGGCAACAGCAAGAGAATCCTGAGCCAATATGTTTTGCTCAAAACATAATAGCAACACAAAAATAATTATCTGTATTTTGTGAAATGTCTTCAATATAAATTAACCGGTTCTTTATATCCTAAACCAGCACACAGTCGACAAATATAATATTTTTCAGGAGTTAAGACGGTCAAATACTCCTAAAATACGTTCCATTTCTTCCTGACTTTCAAATGGAATTACAATTTTGCCTTTTCCGTGTTCGTTAATTTTGAAGTTTACTTTAGCAGAGAATATCTTTTT
>JBBRSO010000036.1:0-28161 GCA_038245405.1 Bacteroidales bacterium | reverse complement strand
ATGTTTAAATATATCAGGAAAGAGGATTTTGATACTATGGATGAAATGCGACGGTTTCTTTATGTTGCTATTTCGAGCTTCAGGCTTGGTAAGGGCAGGGGCGTTATTGCTAAATTTGATAAAGCGAGCTTTGATGAATACCAGGTTTTTTCGAGGGTAGGTGAAGGCTCAATCGGAGGTAAAGCGAGAGGCCTTGCATTCATTAACAGTATAATCAAGAACAATAAGTTGTTCAATAAATTTCCGGATGTGCTCATTACTATTCCAAGAACAGTGGTGTTAAGTACCGATATCTTTGATGAGTTCATGGACCAGAATAATCTTTATTCGATTGCGCTTTCCGATCTTACTGATGACGAAATTCTTAACAAGTTTATAAATGCCGAGCTTCCGGGTCATGTATATCAGGATTTTTATGCTTTCCTGGCTGTATCAAAAAATTACCCGATAGCAGTACGTTCATCAAGCAAGCTGGAGGATTCACATTACCAGCCATTTGCCGGGATCTATTCAACTTACATGATTCCGCGGACTGTCGATAACAAACAGATGATCAAGATGTTATCTGATGCCATCAAAGAAGTTTATGCCTCTGTTTATTATAAGGCAAGTAAAGCTTATATGACAGCCACAGCAAATGTTATCGATGAAGAGAAAATGGGTATTATTTTGCAGGAAGTTTGCGGGAGCAGGCATGGTGAGATCTACTATCCCACATTATCGGGCGTTGCCAGGTCGATTAATTATTATCCTATCGGATCGGAAAAAGCAGAAGATGGCATCGTAAACATTGCAGTTGGGCTTGGGAAGCTGATTGTGGAAGGTGGAATGTCTTTAAGATTTTCGCCGAAATATCCGAAAAAAATACTTCAGCTCTCTTCACCCGGAACTGCTATGAGGGATTCACAAAAGGAGTTTTGTGCTCTCGATCTTAATATTAATAGCTTCGTCCCTTCTACAGATGATGGTATCAATATACTGAAGATTGATATTAAAGATCTTGAAAATGAGGCGGCACTTAAATATGTTGCGTCGACTTACGACAGGAACAATAATATTCTCAGGGATGATATTATTCATCCTGGGAAACGGGTTATTACTTTTTCAAATATACTTCAGCACAAAACCTTTCCGCTTGCCGATATCCTGAGTACACTTTTGGAAATTGGTCAGCAGGAGATGAATAATCCGATTGAAATAGAGTTTGCAGCGAATCTGGAGACGCCGCCTGGTATGCCTAAGATATTCAATTTCCTGCAAGTAAGGCCAATAGTCAATACAGAGGAAGCGTATACCATAAGCCTCGATCATATCAGACGGCAAGATACGATCATATACTCGGAATCAGCATTAGGCAATGGTCTGTTCAAAGGCATTTCTGATCTTGTCTATGTTAAGCCCGAATCTTTTAATGCTGCAAATAATAAAAATTTAGCTGGTGAGATTGAAAAAATTAACTCCCTCTTTGTAAAGCAGGGAAAAGGATATGTGCTTATCGGTCCAGGCAGATGGGGCTCTACTGATCCATGGCTGGGAATCCCTGTTAAGTGGCCACAGATTTCTGCTGCACGGATAATCATTGAATCGGGATTAAAAAACTACAGAATTGACCCCAGTCAGGGTACTCATTTTTTTCAGAACCTTACCTCATTCAGGGTAGGTTATTTTACAATAAACCCATATATCAACGAAGGATATTACGATGTGGATTTTCTGAATAATATGAATGTTGTTTACGATGATGGCTTAATAAGACATGTAAGATCTGAAAATCCACTTGAGATAATGATCGATGGCAAAAAACACCTTGGTGTAATCCTCAAGCCCGGAAAATAAGAGGATTTAAAGTTTTGCACTCTCTGTATTACACTCCCTGTTTATTTTCCTGATAAGGCCAGACAAAACGCAACCAGGACCAACTTCAACAAAATTTATTGCTCCTGCTGAAATCATATTTAAAACAGATTGAGTCCATCTTACCGGAGAGGTGAGCTGTGATACCAGATTTGATTTAATAATTAATGGATCAATTGAAGATTGGGCACTTACATTTTGAAATACCGGGCAGAAAGGCTTTTTGAAGGATGTGTTTTTTATAGCTTCTTCAAGTTCAACACGTGCCGGTTCCATTAATGGCGAATGGAACGCACCGCCGACGGCAAGCTTAATTGCTCTTTTGGCGCCTTTTTCCTGAAGGAGAAGGATAGCCTTATCAATCCCTTCAATTGAACCAGATATAACAATTTGTCCCGGGCTGTTATAGTTTGCGGGAACAACCACTTCTGAAACCGAAGAACATACATCTTCCACGATCTTGTCATCCAGCCCAAGTATTGCAGCCATTGTTGATGGAGTTTTCTCACAGGCCTTCTGCATGGCAAGAGCCCTTTTTGATACAAGAAGGAGACCATCATCGAAGCTCAGTGTTTTGTTTGCAACGAGAGCTGAAAATTCACCAAGTGAATGCCCGGCAACCATGTCAGCCTGAAACCTGTCGCCTAAAACTGCGGCAAGGATTGTCGAATGAAGAAATATAGCTGGTTGTGTTACTTTTGTTTGCCTGAGATCTTCTTCACTACCTGAAAACATAAGATCAGTTATACGGAAACCGAGCAAAGAATTTGCATGTTCAAACATATCTTTTGCAAGTGAAGAGTTCTCATAGAGATCTTTTCCCATTCCAATAAACTGAGCTCCCTGTCCTGGAAATACATATGCTTTCATAAGTAGTAATTTAATCGGATTGCAAAAGTATAAAAATATTATAAAACTCAATTACCAGTTGGGCCTGCGATATTAATGCAATTTTGAACCAATAAGGTGAATAAATTCTTCCCTGGTCTGGAGGTTTTCAAGAAAAATACCCGTGAATGCAGAAGTTGTAGTAACAGAATTTTGTTTTTGAATTCCTCTCATCTGCATGCACAGATGTGTAGCTTCGATCACGACTGCCACACCTAATGGGTTGAGACATTCCTGGATACAATTTCTTATTTGTGTTGTTAGTCTTTCCTGCACCTGCAGCCTTCTGCTGAAAGCATCTACAACACGGGCTATTTTACTTAGGCCTGTAATTTGGCCATCGGGAATATATGCGACGTGTGCTTTGCCAAAGAAGGGAAGCATATGATGTTCACACAATGAATAGACATCGATATCCTTTACCAATACCATTTGTTTGTAATCCTCTTTAAATTTGGCGGAATTTATAATGTTGCAGGGATTCTGCTGATATCCGTTTGTAAGGAAATACAGTGATTTTGCTACACGCATAGGTGTACCTTTTAAACCTTCACGATCAGGGTCCTCACCTATAAGCTTTAACACTTTAGAATAAATAGAAGACAGCTCACCAAGGTTTTCCTGATCCCATGTTTCTATTTTGTTATAACCGTCAAGTAATATGCCTGTCCCGTTATTGATAGATTCTATCTTTTTAGCCATAATATTCTATTGAGTTATTTTCGGTTTCTTCGATTTTAATACAATATAGTTTTGCTCCTTCATTTTCTATTAATTGATACAACACGTTCCAGATTGAAATAGCAAGATTCTCAGTTGTAGCTATTTTTCCATTCATAAAATCAACCTCAAGATTTATGTTCTTATGATCAATCTTAATAATGATATTATCAAGGATTATCTGCTTCAGAATATTTATGTTCATCACAAAGCCGTGTTCTTCAGAAGCCTCGCCCATGATTGTAACCCATAATATGTAGTTATGGCCATGCCAGTTGGGATTCGAACATTTGCCAAACACCTGAGCATTTTTTTCATCGGTCCACTCTTTTCGGAACATCCGGTGAGCGGAACAAAAACGCTCTCTGCGTGTCAGATATATCATACTGTGTAATTTATGGGGTAATATTAACCAATAAATCCGATCTAACAAAGCTCACAATGTCCAGAGTGATATGACATCCGCATAAATCCCATTCAACGGGAAAACGTTTTAGGTGGATGGCGATGGAGGGAAAGAATGATAGGAAATGCAGATCCTGACCTGAATGCAGGATCTTAAAGTGTAACAATAATTTTTAGTAATTCCTGTTTGGTAATTCCAAGTTTCTCACCAAGTGATTCGATCATCTCCTTTTCACTGCCCAGGTTGAAATTCAGGTCTTTATCGGTAAGATTTTCAAACTTAAGTTTAAGCTTATCCTTCTTGTCATCCCAGTATCTGACAGTCTTATTTCTCATGATATATTTTTTAAATTTGGTCAGCATCCTGTAAATTTTTAATCTTCTTAAACATACATCCAAAGAACATGCCAAAAAAAAATTAATAATGAACTGAGATGGAATATTAATTTAAATAGATGAATATTAGTATGTTATAAAACGATATATTTTTAAATAAAAACTGAAATTATACTCATGAGAAATTAATTTTCTCAAATTGATAGAAAGATTATCAAATTACTATTCGATTATGAAAACCAAAAACAATAACTGATATTATCTATGTTTTAAAATCGGTATATTTACTCAAGAACAATTCACAGGATAAGGGGTCTGGCAATGTCATTCAAAATATTATATATAACAGCAACCACACCGGAAGCAGAAGGGCTCAGGAGAATACTTCATACAATGCCTGAACATGAAGCAATTCATAATCTGGATATCAGCATTCTTGTTACGGGAGTCGGTTCTGCAGCAACTGCATGGGTTCTTAAGCAATGGTTATGTACAAACAGTATGCCTGACCTGATCATTAATGCAGGAATAGCCGGCAGTTTTAATGAAGAAATCGGTATCGGTGATGTTGTATTGGTTCGTTATGATTGTTTTGCCGATGCAGGAATAGAGGATGATGAGAATTTTGTTACTCTTTTTGAAGCCGGGTTTACAGGTGAAAATGAATTTCCGTTTAAGAATGGGATTTTGCCGGCTGATCCTCATTATATTGATATCCTGAAAGATATACTAAAAACGGCTAATGCAATAACTGTCAATACATCAACAGGGTCTGAAGCCTCTCGTGACAAACTTGTAAGAAAATTTAAACCTGATATTGAGACAATGGAAGGTGCAACTTTTTTTTATATTTGCATCAGGGAAAATATTCCTTTTCTGGCTTTAAGGGCAATATCCAACAAGGTCGGTAAACGTAACAGAGGCAACTGGAATATTACACTTGCCCTTGATAATCTGTCAGTAAAGCTTATTGATATATTTTTAACACTGCAGGGACAAATATGAGATTAACACTGGGATTTTCGCCATGTCCAAATGATACATTCATCTTTGATGCAATGGTTCATGGAAGAATTGATACGGAGGGACTGGAATTCGATTATTTTCTTACAGATGTTGAAGAACTCAATATAAAAGCACTCAAGGCAGAGGTGGACATCACGAAGATCAGTTATCACGCTTACGCTTATGCCGCAGATAATTACCTTATACTGGATGCCGGAAGTGCACTGGGTCACAGGAACGGTCCGCTGCTTATCTGCAAGCGCAGGTTAGGAATTTCAGAACTATCTCACTTAAGAATAGCCATACCCGGTACTTATACAACAGCAAATCTTCTTTTCAGCATTGCCTGGCCGGAGGCTGTTAATAAATATGGATATCTGTTTTCTAAAATTGAGGATGCACTGTTAAACGATGAGGTTGATGCCGGACTAATAATTCATGAAAACAGGTTTACTTATTACAAAAGAGGACTTCATAAACTTGCGGATATGGGAGAATACTGGGAAAAATTAACCGGTCTGCCAATTCCTCTCGGAGCAATTGTAATAAAAAGGAATATTCCGGATGCTGTGGCTCAGAAAGTCAACAGGGTGGTGAGGAGAAGTCTTGAATACGCATATAAAGATTCGTTTGCTTCGTATGATTTTGTTGCCGGTAACGCGAGGGAAATGGATAGCACAATCATGAATAATCACATAAAGCTTTTTGTTAACGAATTTACACTTAACCTGGGACCAAAAGGCAGAGAGTCGATAACCGAATTATTCAGGATTGCCGGAGAAAAAAAAGTGATACCAGCTTTACCTGAAAGGATTTTTCTAAACTCACTTTGATTAATATTTGGTTAAAAGAATTGAACATAGACAAATGTTCATTGTTTGTATTTATGAAGTATTAATTTCAAATAATCTATACCATGGCATTTGAATTACCAAAACTCCCGTACAAGCAAAATGCACTTGTGCCATACATAAGTGAAGAGACGCTTGATTACCATTATGGAAAACATCACCAGGCTTATGTAACTAATCTAAACGGATTAATCATAGGTACTGAGTTTGAAAAAGCCGATCTGGAAACAATTATTAAAAAAGCTGAAGGAGGCATTTTTAACAATGCTGCCCAGGTATGGAATCATACATTTTACTTTGAATCATTTTCACAAGGTGGCCGTAGGATGCCAAATGGAGACATCGCAGAAGCTATTAAGGGATCATTTGGTTCATTCGACGGATTTAAGGAACTGTTTAATAAAGCTGCAGCCACTCTTTTCGGTGCCGGCTGGGCATGGCTGGTAAAAAAAGAGGATGGCTCACTTCAGATTATGCAGGAATCAAATGCAGGTAATCCCCTGAGAAAAGGACTCAAGCCTCTTTTGACTTGTGATGTGTGGGAACATGCATATTATATTGATTATAGAAATAAGCGACCCGATTACATTAAATCGTTCTGGGAAATCGTCGACTGGGATCTTGTTTCGAAAAGATTCTGATTTACACTGATTATCTGATCTGCCTACTAACAATTTTTATCATATGAACCTGAAGGAACTGATATTTAAAACCCGGACTTACCGGCGTTTTGATGAATTGTCAACGATTGATGACAAGACCCTTGAATCGTTTATCGAACTCGCACGCTTATCAGCATCCGGTGCAAACAAACAACCATTGAAATATCTATTATATAATAAACCTGCTGATTGCAATAAAATTTTTCCATACCTGGCATGGGCCGGCTATCTCACCGAATGGCCGGGACCTGAACTGGGGGAAAGACCATCAGCATATATCATAATACTGGGTGATAAGTCTATTTCTGAGGTTTTTGGAGTAGATCATGGAATTGCTGCTCAGAGTATCATGCTTGGCGCTTCTGAAGCCGGCTTTGGAGGTTGTATTATCGGCTCAATAAAACGCGAAGGACTTAGCATCGAGCTCTCAATACCCGATAAATATGAAGTTCTACTTGTCGTGGGTTTGGGTAAACCAATTGAAAATGTAGTCGTTGAAGAGTGTAAGAATTCTGATGTCAAATACTGGCGCGATGCTGATAATGTTCATCATGTTCCAAAAAGGACCTTAAAAGAACTTATAATCAGGCTATAACAGAGAAGATGTCTTTAAGGCTTATTATTATATCGTTTGTTTCATTTTTTCTATTGATTCAGTTATGTCATTGCCAGGATAAAGCCTTAGGATCCAGGATACTTTTTCATGGTATTGTAATGGATAAAAGTACTTTTTCTCCGATCTCAAATACACAGATTTCTGTTAACCATGACTTTTCAGCTGTAAGTAGTACAGATGGATCATTCTCCATCATTGTCTATAAAAATGATACCGTGCTTTTTAAACAGCTAGGCTATAAATCTTCATCATGGTTTGTGAGTGACACATTGAAAGGCAATGAGTTCGTTGCAGGAATATATATGCCTGCAGATACAGTTTCTATTGGAGAGGTCATCATCGTTGCCCGGAATAGTAATCTAAGGTTTGAGATAATGAATTCTCCAAGTAAAGTCCCGGCCACAATAGAGAATGCCAGGTATAATGTAGCTATTTCAGCATACCAGGGAAGAACTACAACTGGAAAGCTCGGTGATCCGTCGGCAAACTATAACCTGATAATGCAGAAACAAAAAGTATATGCACAGGAGAGAGGGGGAATTCCGTCTGATAAAATAGTTGGTTTTAACCCGCTTATATTATTGCCGGCTGCTTATCTTCTTATTCACGGCTTACCAGAGAAACCAGATGCGATGGAGAAAGAAATAACAAAAGAGGAACTCGGTCAGATCAGAGAAAAATATCTGGAAATGAATAAGTAAAGAAGTAGAATCAACTTAGCTGCAATGCCCCGGATCTGCCGTCGCCGGGCTCACGGGAATAAATTCTATCGCTTTGAGCCACCCTACAATCTTACCCTTTATAGAAAATTGCCTTTATAATGTGGGTTGCCATTTTTGGATTTTCTTTCAACCTGCGTGTTGAATAGCCAAACCATTGTTTTCCGAAAGGGACGTAGACTCTCATTGTGTGTCCTGCCTTAACAATACTTTCACGAAGCCTGGGAGTGACACCATATAGCATCTGAAACTCGTACATGTTCTTCGGAACATTGTATTTTTTTATAAGCTTGTATGCGCCATCAATCAGAGGTTTATCGTGGGTAGCAATACCTACATGAACATTATTTTTGAATATGAATTCGAGATCTTCAAGATAATGTTCGTTAATCTCTTCGTATTTCTTATATGCAATTTTTTCAGGTTCTACATATATTCCTTTACATAGTCTGTAGCTTAAAGGATTTGCAGCACTATTAAGGTCAAGCATTTGCCTGATATCATTTAATGTTCTTCTCAGATATGCCTGAATTACAAGACCGACATTAGCAGGAAACTCGGTCTTTAGTCTGCGGAAAAGTGCTATTTCATCATCAGTGCAAGGTGAATCTTCCATATCGATTCTGATAAAACTGTTGATCGAAGCTGCTTTAGCAACTATCTCACGTATATGGTTATAGCAAACTTCTTTATCTAAAAGTAAACCGAAGCTGGTAGGTTTCACCGAGAAATTTCCATCAATATTATTACTGGCTGATACTTCAATAAGATGAAGATATTCTTTTTTATTTTCCTCAGCCTCATCAAGCGTCTTTATAAACTCGCCGAGTACATCGAGAGTCACCTTTATATTATTTTTGTTTAAATCTTTTGACACACTCATAGCATCAACAATGGTTTCGCCTGAAATATAAGCTTTTGAGAAGATCCAAATAAATTTCTTTGGAAAGTAGGGCAGCATTGCTGCTACAAGTTTATTAAACATAATAAGTATGTATATTTAAAAATAAATTAACTTTCATTTTGATAGTTTTCAAAACGCTAATAAAACAGATCTCAACTTGTTTTTTAATGACCTTTGTCATCATAAAAACATGAAAATAACATGAAATTGACTTGAGAGGGAAATATTATTCACAATATGCAACCTTTTTTTTTATTAAAATGTCTTACAATTGTCCTCGGTTTATGATGAGCGACCAGAAAATAATAGAGTTGTGTGCTAAGCACGACAGAAAAGCACAACAGGGACTATACGACAGGTATTCACGTCTGCTCCTTGGTGTTTGTCTGAGGTATGCATCCGACAAAGCAGAAGCTGAAGATATTTTGCAGGAGAGTTTTTTGAAGATATTTAACAGTATTAATGAATATTCAGGAAAAGGTTCTTTCATAGGTTGGCTGAGAAAAATTGCAGTTAATACCGCCATTACTCATTATCACAAGAATCTCAAATACAAGTACCATGTTGAGATTGAGGAATTTGTGTCAACAGAGACGGGAGTGACGAGTTTTGAGGAGGATTTTTTTACTTCCGAGGAATTATTTATGGTATTAAATGAATTGCCAGCCGGATACAGAATGGTTTTTAACCTTTATGCAGTAGAGGGTTATAAACATAAAGAGATTGCAGAGATACTTGGAATAGATACAAATACCTCCAAGTCTCAATATAGCAGGGCAAAAGCCTCTCTCAGAGAAAAACTTGAGAAGCTTGGTAAAGTAAGACCAAGCTATTCGGGAAATGAGTGAAAATGTAAATTAGGTTAAGAACATTTGAAAGCAAAAAAGGAAAATATTACAATCAGAGAATTATTCAGGAAAAAGCTTGAATACGCTGAGGTAGTACCCGATGTAGCAGTAAAATCAAATCTGATGCGACGGGTTGCCAGACAGGAATTCATGCGTTTTAATTTCGGAAGCTTCAATATATTCTATCTGGGTGGTATTCTACTGGCCGGAGTTGCTGCCTCATTGCTCATCTTTTCAGAGACCGACAGCCAGGATCAGACAAATTTAATCCCGATTAAGCCCGAATCTTCAGTATTCATTGATGTAACAGCTAGTAAGGCATTAATATCGTTACCTGAGAAGACATTCAAATTGCATTCCGAAAAAATTGTAAATATCCCGGCTAAAGAGATTCAGGTTCTTTCAAATACTGAAGCAGAAAGGCAGATTGTTACAACCGAAAACCTAACTATTGCTCCACACAGTGTCAGTAACCGGATATCAGGTAAAGGTATTTTCTCTGCCACAACGAGTAAACTTCAGGGAAGTCAGAAATCAGGTGAATCATTTATTGAAGTAATGAACTCATCGGGTTGTCCGCCATTTAAAGTGAAGTTCGCGAATAAGTTAACCGTATATGATTCATGCAGATGGAGCTTTGGCGACGGAGGTTCATCGACTCAGAAAGACCCTGAATGGATTTTTGATGTTGAAGGGGAATATAATGTAAGACTACAGGTTTTTAAACCCGAAAATAAGATATTAACCTCCATAGCAACCATCACAGTTCGTCCGCGTCCACAGGCTCATTTTGAAATCTCACCGGAAAAAGCGATAATTCCGGATGATGAAATCAGATTCAGAAACTACTCTACAAATGCTTCCAGATTCAGATGGGATTTTGGAGATGGTTCAAAATCTGATTTTTTCGAACCCGATCATGTTTACTCAAAATCTGGTAACTTTAATATAAAACTGGTAGTATGGTCGGATTGGGGTTGTTCAGATTCCCTGATGGTTGTTAATGCTTTTTCAGGATCTCATTTTTATGTATACTTTCCAAATGCATTTATTCCGAACCCGCAGGGCCCCATAGGTGGTTACTATTCATCGAAAAGTGATGAGGCAGCCCAGGTTTTCCATCCCTCTTTCTCCGGAGTTATCGATTATCAGCTAAAGATATTCAGTAAACTTGGAATCCCAATTTTTGAAAGTAATGATGTTAATTCAGGATGGGATGGATATAATAAGGGACAGTTATGCGATCCTGGTGTTTATATTTGGAAGGTTCGTGGCAAATTCAGAAATGGCGAACCATTTATAAAGATGGGGGATGTCACACTTCTTCAAAACTGATTTGTAATTACTGAATAATAAATTTAATAAAGGTATTCACCACTCCTTTCGGAACTTACACCCCAGGATTGATTATGATTAATCTGATTAATTTCACTGTTTATTGAAATAATTGCCGCTTTACGAATCTTTTAGCCATAAAATTCGTAAAATTGTTTATATTCTAATTTCAATTGACTATTTTCGTCATTACTAACCTAACGGGATCAACATTGGTGAAGAGGATAATATATTTATTAGCACTGTCATTAATCACATTTTCAGAAAGTTTTGGCCAGGATCCTACATTCTCCCAATTTTATGCCAATGCTTTATACCTCTCGCCATCCTTTGCCGGAGCAACTTCAGAATACAGATTTGCTCTGAATTACAGGAATCAATGGCCTGCAGTTCCGGGTGTGTTTAATACATATAGTATATCATTTGACAAGGCTATGACCAATTTCAATTCCGGAATCGGGGTTTTAGCAACATACGATGTAGCAGGTTCAGGAAACCTGAGCACAACAAATATTGGATTAGTTTATTCTTACGATTTCAATATTAATAAGGAATGGCATATCAGGCCTGGTGTTAATTTTAAGTTCTATTACCTGGGGCTGGATATCGGAAAACTGGTTTTCGGCAGCCAGATTACCGGTAGCGGCACATCGCCTACGATTACACCCCCTCCTTTTGATAATGTGGCTGATGTGGATTTCGCCACATCCGCTCTTGTTTACAATGAGAGAATATGGGGTGGATTTACTTTTGATCATCTTCTCACTCCAAAAACGTCATTTTATGGGAATGATGCTACTGTTCCCGTAAAATTAAATATCTATGGTGGAGCACAGATATTGAAAAAAACCAGGTTAAGACAAAAAATGCAGGAAGTTCTTTCAGTAGCCATGAACTTTCAGAAGCAGGGTAAATTTTATCAATCAGATCTGGGTGTGTACTATTATAAAGATCCGCTTATTTTGGGTGTATGGTACCGCGGAATTCCCCTGATAACCTCGCAGGCCGGAGATGCAATAATTGGTCTGATTGGTATCAAAACGGATCAGTTACATATAGGATATAGTTATGACTTCACTATTTCAGGTCTTATCGGGTCAACAGGTGGAGCACATGAAATCTCACTTGTTTATGAATTCAATAACCTCTCAATAGGGCAGCTGAGGAAACGTATCAGGGCAATCCCTTGTCCGGAGTTCTAATTGATCAAAACTGCCATATCAGCCTGTTGATTCAGTTTTATATTATATCGCGAGCTAGTCTCAATTTATTTATTTGTTTATATTTGCGCCTTACTATGTTTAATAAATATTTAATTTGAAATGAAGAACTTATCTGTAGCTCTGTTAGTTGTTTTATTTTTGGCTGTAGCAGGCCTTTATATTATGCATTTTTCAGGGAATAAAAAAACCATTGAAAATGTAAGTGCCGGTAATCCTGCCGGTTCAACAGGCCAGGGTATTGCTTATGTCAACATCGATACAGTAATATTTAAATTTGATATGTTTCTTGACAGAAGAAATGAACTGTTATCAAAACAAAAAGGCGCTGAAGCTGAATTGAATTCAAAAGGAGCTCAATATCAGAAAAATGTAAAAGATTATCAGGATAAAGCGACTAAAGGTTTAATAACCAGGGCTACTGCTGAGCAAATAGAGCAATCACTAGGTAAGGAACAACAGGAACTTGTGACTCTTCGCGATAAATTGCAGTCTAATCTCGTCGAGGAAGAGCAGGTAATGAACCGTCAGGTGCTTGAGTATATTACAACCTTCCTTGCGGAAAATAAAACAGATTACAACTATCAGTATGTACTTGGTAAAAGTTTTGGCAGTGTTGTCCTTTATAGCGATAATTCACAGGATATAACACAGAAAGTGCTTGCTGCTATTAACAAAAAATACAAGACTGAGAAAAAGTAAATAAAATATGGGTTTTGCCTCTGTCTATCTTGAAGAGAAGACTCTCTTCACCCAAAAAATTGAAGAGGCGCCTGCACACAATACAGGTATTATTGTCGTAGTTCCGGCATATAATGAACGTGGCATAATCAGAATGCTGGATTCACTATCGAAATGCCGGGAGCCAGAATGCAGGGTTGAGGTAATAATTGTCATTAATGCCCCTGATAATGCCTCAACCGATAGTTTAGAGAACAATTTACTTGCCTTTAACGAAATTGAAAGCTGGAAGAAAACTAATATCAGTTGTTTCTTCCGGCTTTATTGTTTTATGGTTCCTCAATATTCTGTGGCAGGATGGGGTGTTGGACTGGCCCGAAAAACAGGGATGGATGAGGCCGTTCGTCGTTTCAACGCAATTAATAAACCTGAAGGGGTTATTCTTAATCTTGATGCGGACTGCACCGTGGAGGAGAATTATTTTGAAGCTGTTTTCAATGACTTCTTAAAATATACCGATCGTAACGCATGCTCAATCTATTTTGAACACCCTGTTTCGGGAGATAGCTATTCCGCAAATATTTTTCATTGCATTGTATTATATGAGCTTCATCTGAGATACTATTATCAGTCTCTCGCATATACAGGATTTCCGTACGTCTTTCATACCGTTGGATCTTCATTAGCCGTAAAGGCACTGCCATATGTAAAGGCAGGTGGCATGAACAGACGACAGGCAGGAGAAGATTTTTATTTCATTCAAAAACTTGTTCCTTCCGGCTACTTCAACCTGAATTCAACTACTGTTCATCCCTCACCAAGGATTTCAAACAGAGTGCCTTTCGGAACAGGGGCTTCAATGGGCAAACTTGAAAGCGAGTCCGGTTCAACATTGTTAACATATAATATTGACGCTTTTTCTGAACTTAAATCTTTCTTTTCGCTTACAGAACCTATCTATGAATGTTTTTCGGGTGATCTTGGAAAAATATATTTTTCTATACCCCAGGCGCTTAAATTATTTCTTAATGAGACAGAGTGGACTGAAAAAATGAACGAAATAAAGAATAATACTTCAAATATTATCTCATTTAAAAAGCGCTTTTTTGATTGGTTCAATATGTTCAAAGTTGTGAAATATCTGAACTTTGTACATTCTGAACCTTTTGAAAAAAAAACTGTGCCACTTGCAGCATCTGATCTGCTGCTTAAAACGAATTCGAAATTCAGATCGGCCGACCCACTAGAATTATTGTGGCATTACAGGTCTCTGGAAAAAAATTAAATTCAGGTCGCGACTGTTCTTGCGGTTACCGGTTTTTTCTTGCCAGTTTCCTGTCTTCTGACGGGGTAAGCAGAATGTAAAGATCTTCATCCGGTTTCTTCATGTGATACTGCTCCCTCGCAAACTTCTCGAGGTTATGATTGTCGGTCTTTAATTCGTGCAGCTTTTGCTTGTCCTCCAGGATGCGTTGGTTGTAATACTCTTTGTCGGTTTTTAATTTGCGGAGCTCCATCATATCTTTATACCTGGAAATAAGATTGTTGGAATCTAAAAGTAATACCCATACCACAAAAACGATGATAGTCAGGACGTATTTATTCCGGAATGCCGGGGGAATCTTTTCGGTGAATTTAAATCTGAGAACCATGGTGCAAACCTACAATTTATTTTCTAACCTCCACTCATGAGATACAGCATCTGCACCTCATCTCTATCATTAATAATTGTCGAGTCGTATTTTTCCTTTGATATTAACAGTCCATTTACCTTAATTAATCTCATTTTATAAGAAAATTTTTTCAACACAAGCAATTCCGATACGCTTATTGAGTCTTTAACAAATTCTTCATACCTGTTGTTTAAGATTATCTTCATTATGATCTTTCAATGTTCATTAGTATTTCAATTGCGACGTTCGCTTGCATATTAGCTACAATGCCAACCCGGGGGGCCATAGGCGGTGTGTTCTCCGACGCCTCGGTACATTCATCACCACAAACATAGAGAGTGTCATCGAGTTTTCTGGCAGATATTTCATTATTCCTGCCCCAGCCTGCCATTCCTGAGCCAACTATCAGAGGGATATCATGCATTTTCAATTGAACCGTTTCAACAAGCATTTCTTTCATAACAACATTATCGAGCGCTTCTACAATAATGTCACAGCCTGTATAAATATCCGGTATGTTCTCCCTGTTAAGTTTTACCTCATGTGTGATAACATCGATGCCGGGATTTATTAATGATATGTTTTCTTTAAGTGCGACTGTTTTCATCATTCCTATCTGATTGAGAAAATAGTATTGCCTGTTGAGATTTATTTCTTCAATAATATCAAAATCAGCAATTACAAGCGTCCCAACGCCGCTTCTTGCAAGAGCAACTGCACAATTTGAACCAAGACCTCCTGCGCCTGCGATACCTACTCTGAACTTCGACAGATGCTCTCTTATTTCAGAAAATCTCATTTGTATTTTTTGTGTTCACGTTTGCTTAATTACATATCCGAAAGATAAGAAACCTTTCATATTTTTAAAAGTCTGACAGGGGGAAACATTAATAAATCAAGCTTAAAAATTGGGGTGACCAGTTCTTTTCGGGATACCTGATTAAAATGATGGATATCATACTATGTTAAATATTAATCTTATAATTTTGACGTTGTAATTACCGTAACTACAGGCTTATAATAATATGATCCATGAATATAGAATCAATAAAAAAGCAGCATAAGCTTCTAAAACGCTGGGAATATATCTGGACACCACTCAGCAAAGGCTACACCGATAAAATTCTTAAGATAGATGTAGGGACCGTAGAAATCGCAGAGAAAATCGTCCCACCAGTTATGAAAGAAAAATTTATTGGTGGAAAGGGATATGGACTACGTCTGCTTTGGGATGCAACAAAACCCGACACCAAATGGGACGATCCGGAAAATGAGATTATTATTTCTTCCGGACCGATAGGAGGTATTACCCAATATTCAGGAACAGGTAAGTCGCTGGTTGTTACAATTTCTCCTCAGACTGATTCAGTAATGGACAGTAATGTGGGAGGTTTTTTTGGTTCATTCCTGAAATTTTCGGGTTTTGATGCAATAGAGCTTCAGGGGAAAGCGGAAAAGGATGTAATTATCTTTATTGATGGTATAAATCACCATGTTGAAATATTCGAAGCGCCGGCTGAAGCAATAGATAGTCATTTGCTTGCTGAGCAGCTGACTGAGATATTTGCCGATAATGATAGTGAGAAAAAAAACATAGGTGTTGTTTCTGCAGGTACTGCCGCTGATCATTCTCTGATCGGTATGCTAAATTTTAGTTTTTACGATAATAAACGGAAGAAAGTAAGACTGAAACAGGCTGGAAGAGGCGGAATCGGTAGTGTTTTCCGTAATAAGAAGATTAAAGCGCTTGTATGTAAAATTCCAGGCGTAAAAGGGAACCTCAATAATGTGGTGGATCTCGAGGCAATAATGGAACGGGGAAAACGATTTAACAGGGAGATGCGTGAACTCGACGACAGTCAGTGCCAGATGAAGCAGACAGGTACGGCTCATCTTATGGAGGTGATGAACGATCATGATCTGCTTCCTGTTATGAACTATAAATTTGGCAGTCATCCTGATGCTTTTAAAATCGATTCGTCAGTCTGGAAAAAACATTTCACCCAAAATACCCCTGACGGCTGCTGGATTGGTTGTAACATGTCGTGTTCCAAAGGCGTTGACAACTTTGAACTGAAAACAGGACCATATAAAGGCCAGAAAGTAATCGTTGATGGTCCGGAATATGAAAATGCCGCGGGCCTGGGTGCAAACTGTGCAATTTTTGATCCGGAATATATTATTGAAACAAACTTTTATTGCGATACATATGGTATCTGCACCATAACGTGGAGCACCCTCACAGCATTCATTATGGAATGCTACCAGAACGGCATACTGAACAAGGAGCGTACGGGAGGACTGGATCTGAATTTTGGTAGTTCAGAGGATGCTCTTGAGATGCTTCACCAACTTGCAAGAGGAGAAGGATTCGGTAAGATCGCCGGTATGGGCGTACGCCGGATGAAACAATTATTCATTGGTAATGGTTGGGGCGAAGCATCGTTCCTGAATGACATAGGCATGGAAAACAAGGGTCTTGAATATTCACAGTATATGCCTAAAGAATCACTTGCACAACAGGGGGGATTTGCACTTACAAATAAAGGACCTCAACATGATGAGGCCTGGCTTATTTTTATGGATATGGTTAACAACCAGATCCCTACTTTTGAGAATAAAGCCGAAGCATTGCATTATTTCCCGATGTTCCGCACCTGGTTCGGTCTGGTGGGATTATGTAAACTTCCCTGGAATGATGTGGAGCCGGAAGGAAATGCCCAATCCGATGAGCCATCAAAAGTACCAGAACACGTCGATAATTATATTACAATTTATAAGGCAGTTACAGGCCGCGAATTTGACAAAAAAAGACTTATTGAGGATTCTGAGAGAGTTTATAACTTTCAGCGTGTATTTAATCTGCGCCGCGGTTATGGCAAACGCGAAAATGACAACCAGCCATATCGTGCAGCTGGTCCTGTTACAAAAGAGGAGTATGAATCCCGATCAGAACGGTATGATAAACAGTTGAAGGAAAAGATAGGATTTGACCCTGCAGGGAAAACTACTGAGGAGAAAATGAAGGTGCTGCGTGAATACCGTGAAGATCAATATGAATCGTTGAGGGATGCGGTTTATAAAAGGCGCGGATGGAATAAAAACGGAGTTCCCATGATCGATTTCCTGAAAAAAATTGGTATAGATTTTCCGGAAGTTATTGAGGTGGTAAAGGATTATCAATGACCACAAAGTCCCTCGCCTGACAATTGCCCACTTTCTTAGTACCATTTCTTATTTCACCCAACGGGGAAACGTTGGGTTCCTCCTGCAATCGGACATGTTTATGATTAATAGGTTTTTTTAATCAGCAATTCAACTAATTTTGTAAATAAAGGCAACTATAAGACCATGAAATTAATATACGCTATGTTACTGACAATATTTTTTCTGCCGTCGGAGGCTGAAAGTCAGCTTCCCGGTGATAAAAAAGAATTAATCATATTTCACGCAGGCTCACTCTCGGTGCCATTGAAACAGGTTGCCCAGGAATATGAAAAAAGAAATCCAGGTACCAGGGTTTTTCTTGAGTCGGCCGGAAGCCTTGTTTGTGCAAGGAAGGTAACTGAACTAAAAAAACCATGTGACATACTCGCAGCGGCTGACTATTTTGTTATCAATGAGCTTCTTATTCCTGATTATGCATCATGGGGTATCAGGTTTGCCACAAACGAGATAGTTGTTGCCTATCATGAGAAATCGAAGTATTCAGGTGAAATCAATCAGGATAACTGGTATAACATACTTCAGAGAAAAGATGTTATTTATGCGAGATCCGACCCTGATGCTGATCCCTGCGGTTATAGGACAATATTCACATTGAAACTGGCCGAAAAATTTTATAAGAAACCCGGACTGACCAACAATATGATTTCAAAAAACAGAAACTATATTAGACCTCAGGAAGTCGACCTGGTAGCTCTTATGGAATCAAACACTATCGATTATATGTTTCAGTATAAGTCAGTTGCCATCCAGCATGGATTAAAATTCGTTAAACTTCCAAAAGAAATAAACTTGTCGGATCCATCGAAGAGCAATATTTATTCATCTGTGAGCACAGAAGTTGCAGGATCTAAGCCAGGGTCAAAAATGAAAATAACCGGTGACTTTATCAATTACAGCATCACAGTGCTTGATAACGCACCACAGAAAAAAGAAGCTGTGAAATTCGTTGATTTTTTGCTTAGTGCTGATGGGTTAAATATATTTAAAACTAACGGTCAGGAACCTTTAGTGCCACTCAAAGCGGAGCCTGTAATGAAACTGCCGTCAGAGCTGTTAAAATACTTTATGAAAGCAAAATAGTATCATCAAATTAATGAGCAAGAACAGCATATTCACATGGATTGTGATGATTTTGTCGTCATTGGTTCTTTTATTTATTCTGGCTCCCCTGGCTGGGATGTTTCTCCATACAGGGGGTGCGAATTTCCTGGAGTCAGTAAAAGACAAAGAAGTACATCAGAGTATCTGGCTTACAATATGGGTTTCTTTTGCAGCAACACTTTTTTTTTCAGTCTCCGCCATACCCTTTGCATGGTTACTGGCAAGGAAAAATTTTCCATTAAAAAATGTTGTACAAGGAATTATTGATCTTCCGATAGTATTACCCCACACTGCCGCAGGAATTGCCTTATTGGGCTTCATCTCGCGCGATGGTTTTCTGGGAAAAACTGCATCCTTTATTGGTCTCGATCTTGTTAATCATCCATCGGGAATAGCCCTTGCGATGGCATTTGTAAGTCTGCCCTTTCTGATCAATGCTGCGCGTGATGGATTTGCTGCAGTACCGGAAAGACTGGAGAAAGCTGCTCTTAATCTGGGAGCAAGCCATACAAAGGTATTTTTTACAATTTCACTGCCGCTTGCCTGGCGGAGCATTACAACGGGTTTTGTAATGATGTTCGCAAGAGGGATGAGTGAATTCGGAGCAGTTGTTATTATCGCATATCACCCAATGATTGCACCGGTTCTTATATATGAGAGATTCACTTCTTACGGTCTTAATTATGCGCGACCGGCAGCAGTTTTGTTTATTCTGGTTGCACTCATATTTCTAATTGCTTTGAGATTTCTTTCCGTGAAAAGAAAAGAGAAATATATATCTGCAGATGCTCAGACTGATTGATATAAACAGGAAATTGGGAGATTTTGCCCTGGCTGATATTAACTTTGAAATATCGGATGGAGAATATTATGTTCTTTTAGGCAGGTCAGGCTCGGGAAAGACACAGCTGCTTGAACTAATTGCGGGTCTGGAACATCCTGATTCAGGTAAAATCATCCTCGACGGCTGTGATATTACACGTCAGCGGATACAGGACAGACAGGTAGGAATCGTTTTTCAGGATTATGCCGTTTTTCCGCATATGACAGTCTTTGGAAATATCGCTTATCCTCTCAGAGTAAGAAATGAAGAAAGAAATAGTATCTCGGTAAAGGTTGGGAAAGCCGCTGATTCAATGAATATCAGCCATCTTCTCGACCGGAACACAGGTAAGCTCTCTGGTGGCGAATTGCAACGGGTAGCACTTGCCAGGACATTAATTACTTCTCCCAGGTTATTGCTGCTCGACGAACCCCTTTCCTCCCTCGATACTTCCCTCAAAGATGACCTTAAGCGTCTTCTTAGAAATCTTAACAAAGCAGGACAGACGATTATTCATGTTACTCACGACTATGCAGATGCAATAAGTCTGGCAAAAAGGGTAGGAGTATTGCATAATGGAAGGATAATCCAGGAGGGATCTGTTGAGGAGGTTTTCAATAACCCGTCGAACCGTTTTGTAGCAAGATACGCAGGTATAAGAAATTTTTTCAAAGTCGAAATCTCCGGAAACAATGGAAGTTTAAGTGGCGTCACAAAGAACAATGTTACTTTTAAGCTTTCAGGAGTTGATACAGGTAGTGAAAAGATTCTTCTGATAAAAAATGATTCAATAATCCTCAATAATGATATTCCATCAGGCTCAGGACTGAATCATATCAAAGGTAGAGTGATTGAACTAATTCCTTCTGAATACGGTTTAGAGGTTACTATAGATGCTGGTGATATGTTTTATGTAAACATTCTTTCTTCAGAAATGCTAAAACTTGATCTGGTGGAGAATAAGGAGATTTGGGTTAGTTTCCCTGTAAAAGATATTGTTGTTATTAATGGGAATTAAATAAAAAAGAATAGTTGGCATGATAGAGTTTAACGAAGCATATGAAATAGTAATGAAATCAGTTTTTGAGACAGATTCTGAAACTATTCCATTTAATGAATCTTCAGGCCGTATACTGGATGAAGACGTACGGAGTGATATCGATCTGCCACCATTTAACCGCTCAGCGATGGATGGATATGCGTGTCGCACTACTGATATTAAATCTGAATTGGAAGTAGTGGATGTGATTGCTGCAGGAAAACTTCCTCAAAAGAAGGTAGGCATTAATCAATGCGCGAGAATTATGACAGGTGCAATTGTCCCTGACAGTTGCGATGTGGTTTTTATAGTTGAGGAATCACAATTACTCAGTAACGGCAAAGTAAAATTTACCGGATCGGAATCAAAAAAGAATATGTCATATAAAGGAGAAGATGTTAAGACTGGAGATATTGTACTTCGTAAAGCGAAATTCATACTTCCACAGGATATAGCCACTTTCGCTTCAGTAGGTCATACAAATGTACTGGTAAAAAAGAAACCTGTTGTAGGCATAATAAGTACCGGCGATGAACTCGTTAGTCCTTATAATTATCCGGAAATTTCGCAGATAAGAAATAGTAATTCTTATCAGTTACGTGCCCAGATCAACAGATCAGGAGCCATTGCTGTCGATTACGGAATAGCACCTGACAATGAAGAAATAACACTTAAGATAATTGAGAAAGCTTTAGGAGGGAGTGACATCATAATATTGACTGGTGGTGTTTCAATGGGTGATTTTGATTTTGTACCTGAAGTATTCGAAAAGATTGGAATAAAAATTCTCTTTAACCGTGTAAACGTACAGCCAGGTAAACCAACTACATTCGGGTTACATTCCAAATCATGCATCTTCGGTCTTCCAGGAAATCCTGTTTCATCGTATATTCAATTCGAGCTTCTTGTTCGACCAATGATCAGCAGGATGATGGGTTATAACTGGGAGCCAGATGTACAATGCCTGCCTATGGCAATGGATTATGAAAGAAAATCTGCATCACGACTGGGATTCATACCTGTTTCAATTAATGCTGCCAGAGAAATTGTACCCGTTGAATATAATGGGTCAGCACATATTACAGCACTCTCTTATTCAGATGGTATCATTGCAATGAAACCAGGAGTAAAGTCAATCTTAAAAGGAGAAACGGCAGATGTTAGACAGATTTAACCGTAATCTGAATTATCTGCGCATATCTGTTACCGACAGATGTAATCTGCGTTGCACATATTGCATGCCGGAAGAAGGTATCAAACTTTTCAATCATAAGGATATTCTTACATATGATGAGATTACAGAGTTTACGAAGGTTGCAGTATCACACGGGGTAACAAAAGTAAGAATTACAGGTGGTGAACCACTTGTGAGAAAGGGAATTACGAATCTCGTGAGAATGATCTCAGGAATCGGAGGAATAAATGACCTTTCTATGACCACAAACGGAACATTATTAAAGGTTTATGCTCATGAGCTCCGGGATGCTGGTCTTCAAAGAGTAAACATCAGTCTAGATACCATAGATCCTTCAAAATTTGCAATCCTTACAAGGACCGGCAACCTGAATGATGTTTTTGAAGGTATTGAGGCTGCAGTGGATGCAGGTCTTACGCCTGTGAAAATAAATTGTGTCATACGAGAGTCAAAGGAGGAAGATGAGGCAAAAAAGGTTGCAGATTTTTGCTTGAAGAATGGCCTTGCAATAAGATATATACATCAGATGGACCTCGTCAATGGCCATTTTTCAACGGTAGAGGGTGGTTCAGGGGGTGATTGCTTATTATGCAACAGATTGCGGTTAACATCAAACGGGAAATTAAAGCCCTGTCTCTTCAACGACTTTGAGTTTGACATCAGAGAACTTGGATATGAAAAGGCAATCAGTCTTGCTGCCGAAATGAAGCCTGAATGCGGTTCGAAGAATATTACCGGTGAATTTTACAATATAGGAGGATAACATAATGAAGAAGCTGACCCATATTAACAGTACCGGAAAAGCTGTAATGGTTGATGTTGGTGATAAAGAGAATCAGATCAGGATCGCAAAAGCAGAAGGTCATATCCTGCTCGCAAAGGAAACAATTTCACTCATTAAGGAAAATCTTCTTAAAAAGGGTGATGTACTGGCTGTTGCTCAGCTGGCTGGGATTTCAGCAGCAAAAAAAACATCTGAACTTATTCCATTATGCCATAATATTCTAATCGAAAATGTAAAGGTTGAAGCTTCAATAGATAAAACCGGAGTGAATGTGAACAGCGAAGTCCGGTGTACTGGAAAGACAGGAGTAGAAATGGAAGCTTTAACTGCAGTGAGTGTTGCCCTCCTTACAGTTTACGATATGTGTAAAGCAGTCGATAAGAATATGATAATTGAAAATGTCAGACTTATTGAAAAATTAAAAAGATGAACCTGCCAGAACAATTCAAAGTGCTTATAATCACGCTTAGTGACAGAGCATACAAAAATGAATATGAAGATCTGAGCGGACCAAAAGCAAAAGAAATTATTGCAAATTTCTTTTCAACAACGGGATGGCCTTCAGAAATTAAATCGGAACTATTACCTGATGATGCTCAGTCGCTCAGGAATATACTTGTTGAGGCATCAACTACCTTTAATATTATTATCACTACAGGAGGAACGGGAATCGGACCCCGGGATATTACTATAGAAACTGTAAAGCCATTACTTACAAAAGAAATACCCGGTATCATGGACTACATCAGAATGAAGTATGGCGCTGATAAACCAAATGCATTGCTTAGCAATAGCGTTGCTGGTATAATGGGCAATGCTTTAATTTACACGTTACCCGGCTCGGTAAGGGCAGTAGAGGAATATATGACCGAGATCCTCAAAACCCTGAAACATACAATTTATATGCAGTACGGAGTGGATAAACACGGGTAAGGAGAAGGGGGGAAGGGGAGAATGGGAGAGTGGGAGAAGGGGAGAAGGGGAGAAGGGGAGAATGGGAGACTAAGAGACTAAGTGACTAAGTGACGAAGAGAACATAGACAAATGACGTTTGTGGACCTTTGTGGTAAAAAGAAATTAATTCGTCAGATTATTCAAAGTATTTGCAATACCGGTTCCGATAACCCTGTCGTAACGATCACGCGGATTGCGATAGTAAATCAGAACTATATAGTCATTTTCAGTTTCATAATGGCTCCCTTCGAACATAGAGGCTGTGCCATTTGAGCTTCCATACTTCAGATAAACAATCTCATAATTATACCACCCTTGCTTTAAGAGCATTGTACACTCATATTCTTTTTTAACGGCATTGTATGACATGAGATTGTTTTTATCAAAAATCCAGTTATTCAATGCCCCTGAGACGTATAAATTTCCACCTATAATTAACTGGTCGGAAGGAAGCGTAAAATAAACATAAACATAATCTGATTCAATATCAGGCTTCTTTCCTTCCTGAAAAGCTATAAAGTACTTCCCGTTAAAATCTTTCCAGTAAAAATATGGTTTGAATTCCCTGTTCTCTGAGGGATAGAGATATACATTATAATTAGGAGCTGAATAATTGATACTCTTCACATATTCAGTCTGATAGCGTATGCTTTTTATATCAAAATATCTGAACTCATTACCTCCCTGAAAAATATTTTTATCAGATAATGAGTTGTATTTAAGTTCATTGTCGCCATGAAAATCAGGTTTGAGGTTTCTTTTCAAGTTATCCCACCGGCCATTCTGAAGCACAAAAGCATATGTGTTTCTATATGGATCCGTAATAGATAACCCGGCAATATTAACAGAAAAATCAATTTGCTGACTTGAATTATTTTCTTTTGTCATCATAGGCCTGTGTGCCGTAATATTGATTTTTGCGGCGTCTTCTGTAATAATGAACCTTTGGGTTATGGAAGGTTCATCCTGTTTGCCCGAAGCGTAGATCCTTATTATATAATTCCCCGACCGGGTTAAGTTTATCCGCTCATTCGGGAAAATAAGCCTGTAATGGATGTAGTGTACAGTAGTATTAAACGAGCTGCCATAATCTTCAACCGGGTTTTCGGTATCACCATTCATATAATCGTTTGGGAAGATATCAGATTTATTCCAGTCTTTATCGCAATGGATAAAAGTATAATAGTACGACTCGGCCTCGTCTCCCATGAGATCGAAGTTGAGAACAAGTTTTTCTGCGCTGTTTAGTTTGATGATAGGATATGACAGGTTCCAGCCAACTTTATAAAGCTGTACCGTTTTAATCTTTTTATCAAAAATATGATTTGTGTAAAATACAGAATCCTGATTATCCGCCTTTGCCGTATTAACAGACAATATAAACAACATCACAAGAATTGAGGATCTAAGCATAAATTGAAGTTAAAACAGAACAGCTGCAAAAATAGTGCAAAAAATGAAATCAGTTATCCTTAAGAACCACACTTTCCAATTAATAATTGAAAAACTCAACCTTAACCTTTACCTTAGCCTTCTTTGTGTACCTTAGCATTAACCATGGTGTTCCTTTGCGATAAAAAAAGAAAACTCTACTTTCGCATAAAAATATCAATGATGAGAAGAATTATTTTTTTCACGATAATATTTATTGCATTTATATTCCATGCGTGCAAATCCGAAAAAACTGTTTATTCAAATATCACCGGTTTTATTCAGGGATCTACGTATAGTATTGTATTCGAGAACAAAAAAAACATTGATCCCGGAGAGCTCAGGGTTAAGATAGAAAAGATACTGCATGAATTCGATTTGTCACTATCGATGTACAATGATTCATCTGTTATTACAAAAATAAACAGGAATGAGGAGGTTGTTGCAGACTCATTTTTTACTGAAGTCTATCTGAAGTCGGTAAGGATCTCGGAGATGACCCATGGTGCATTTGATATTACAGTAGGACCGCTTGTGAAAGCCTGGGGCTTTGGTCCGGATGCTCACAAAAGTTTCACGGAAACAAAACGCGACAGTCTGCTGAAACTAACAGGAATGAAAAATGTCACACTCGTTGATGGTCGGATTGTAAAATCAGATCCGCATGTCATTCTCGATTTTAATGCTATTGCCCAGGGTTATTCAGTGGATGTTATCTGCAGGTATTTTGATAATCTTGGAATAAAAAATTATCTCGTTGAAATAGGAGGTGAGGTGAGGGCAAAGGGAAAGAAGAATGGTAATCTCTGGAGGATCGGCATTGATAAGCCGGAAGACAACAACCTTTCACCAGGAAAGACTCTTGAAGCTGTAGTAAGTATAACAGATAAGGCTCTTGCAACATCAGGCAATTACAGGAAGTTTTATATTGAAGATGGTATTAAGTATTCCCACGAAATTGATCCGAAAACCGGATACCCGGTTAAAAATAGTGTTCTAAGCGCCTCTGTAATTGCCGATGATTGTGCAACAGCCGATGGATTAGCTACTGCATTTATGGTTATGGGAAAGGATAAGATTATTGAATTTCTTAAAATACATCCGGAATTTGAAGTTTATCTCATTTATTCCGACAAGGCTGGCAATTTCAAAACCTGGACTTCAGAGAAGCTAAAAAAGAATATTTCGGAAACTGAAGAATAACCCGATGTCAAAAGTGTACCTTTAATTTAATTGTCACAAATGTGTTTTGGAACAACCTCTTGATAAAAGAGACATGTTCATGGGGAGGCTCCAAAGAGCGGCAGAGCCGCGCAATATTATTAGCAACATGTCGAATTGTGGATCTTCGAGTTGCAGAGCACCGCAATATTATTATTGCCGATGTTAAATCAGATTTATTTAAACAACATCGGTGTTAGATTGTTTCTTGTGTACAACCATTAAACTTAAGATCTGAATGAAACAGAATAACGGACAATCAGGAGAATATGCCAACACGGAAACTATTGGAGCAAAATCAGTTAATAAGCTATCAGGACCATATTTTAAAAAAGAAAGTATACTCGCCGACTTCAGACTGGCTAATCTCAGCCGGAGTCTGAGTGTAATCGGTCGAAAGGAAGTTTTAACCGGCAAGGCTAAGTTCGGAATATTCGGTGCCGGAAAAGAGATAATCCAGCTGGCTCTGGCGAAGCAATTCAAAAATGGCGATTGGCGATCGGGTTATTACCGCGATCAGACCTGGATGATGGCCATGGGGTTATATGATTCACTTGAATTTTTCAATCAGTTATATGGTAACATGGAAGATCAGTCTAGCGTAGGTAGTGGGGGAAGGGTGTTCAATAACCATTTCTCCGTTGCTAATATTAATCCCGATGGTACATGGCGCGACCTGACTAAACAAAAGAATTCATCAGCAGATATTTCTCCTACAGCCGGACAGATGCCGCGTCTTCTTGGACTCGCATATGCTTCGAAGCTCTTCAGACAGAACAAAGATCTGAAACAATTTACTACACTCTCAACTGGTGGAAATGAAGTTGCATTTGGTTCAATTGGTGATGCCTCCACTTCGGAAGGATATTTTTGGGAAACAATTAATGCAGCCGGTGTTTTACAGGTGCCAATGGCAGTTTCCATCTATGACGATGGATACGGTATTTCAGTTGCAAAAAAGTATCAGACAACAAAAGGAAGTATTTCTGATATTCTCAGAGGTTTCGAAACCGAGAAGGATAAAATAGGAATCAGAATTCTTAAGGGGAAAGGATGGGATTATCCAGGACTTATAAAGCTCTATGAAGAAGGAATAGCTATCTGCCGTGAACAGCATACTCCGGTTGTCTTTCATATTGAAGAAGTTACGCAACCGCAAGGCCATTCTACCTCCGGTTCGCACGAGAGGTATAAAAGTGAAGAACGTCTTAATTGGGAAATTGAATTTGACCCGATTAAGAAAATGAGGGAATGGATAGTCAGCAATGAAATTGCAACCGGTGAAGAACTTGATAAACTTGCAGATGAAGCTGAAGAGGAAGCAAAGGAAGCCAGAAGGAAAGGCTGGGAGTCGTTTCAGGGCCCCATCAAGACAGAAAGAGATGCACTCGTGAAAATTATCAATGACAGGAGCTGCAAATGTTCTGAAAAAGAAAAGGAAGAAACTGTCGATCACTATGCAGAGGAGCTGATGAAAGTTGCTGCCCCGATTAGAAAGGATAATTTTGTAACAGCAAGAAAGATCCTTAGAAATGTTTGCAGCACATGTAAAAAGGCTGATAACCTGAATGTAGAGTTACATGGCTGGCTGAAGCGTAATTATGCTGACGCATATAAGCATTATGATGCCTTTCTTTACAATGAGACTTCTACTTCAGTTCTTAATGT
>JBBRSO010000035.1:0-28555 GCA_038245405.1 Bacteroidales bacterium | reverse complement strand
TTGCTCAAGCATCAGTCCTCTTTCCTTGAAATTTGACTCTATTGATGAGTAAATCCTTGATTGAAATTCATCTCTTTTTGTTGAATATAAGGCAACAGCATCGTAGTATACGGCATTATCCCTGATTTTGGTTCTGCAGATAGGACGTACGAGCACATTTCTATAGTCAATCCCTACTTCTTTCAGGATCCTCGGTGTTTCGGATGGGATAACCCGGTACAGCACTGTAAGATCTATTACCACTTCCAGACCATCAGAGCTTAATACGCGAATTGCATCATCACCCTGTTTCATACCTTCATCTTGTACTCCTGACATCGTATAATTTTCCGTCCTGACATCAAATGTAACAATCTGTACAAGTGGATTAACAACATTCAATCCGCTCTCAAGGATATTATTGCTTACCTTTCCAAATAGTTTCTGCACTCCTACTTCACCTGGTTCAATTTGTTTCACACTTGCAATTGAGACTCCGATAAGGATTACGATTACTCCGGCTGTTTTTATTAAAACTAAATTTTTCCGCAATAAAGGTTCATTCGATGAACTTGCTGCAAATCCCACGATAAGAATTAAAATGCCTACAACAATTAATGTCATAATTTAAGGTTTTAGGGTTTAAAAAATCAGGGCTAAAGATAATCAAAAACAAGTAGAAAGATTATAAGACCGGAGGTGTCATCTTCTTTGATGATAATGAGGCAAATGATTCCGACATGATGCTTTGGGCTGCACAGTTTGATGATGAAGACAATTATTTTGTGGAGCTGGTTAAAGGGCCAAGTAAAATCATTGTCAGAGTCGACGACACCGGAGCTCTCTCCTTTTTTAAAAAGCTGAATTGATCCGGATTTTTAAAAAGAAATGTGAAGAGGATTGCGTGAAGCATCCTCTTTTTTCATGCAATTAGTTGAAATGATCAGCGTGAGTTATGTAATTTATTAAAAGAAATGTACAACATTCTTTAAAGTTCTACGTATACTTTTATCAATTCATTAAAACTAATTAGATGAAAAAATTAATTTCGTTATTTCTGATAACTGCATTATTAAGCCCCCTGTTCTGGGGATGTGAAAAAAAGAAAGACACTGCTCCCTCTCTGCCTCCTAAAGGAACAATGGTAATTGATTTTAGTAACTTCGCAACTTCCGGAAAATCAGGAGATCCCGACAAGACATTTAAAGATCTTGCTCTCAACGACAAGACAAACTGGGCACTTGCCTCAACTTTAGCAGGCTTTTGGAATCTTGTCCTTGGGGCAAACCTTGTAGTTCCTGTTGCTTCATTTGGAGTTGCATCAGATCAGACACCTGTATATCTTGATAATAAAAAATGGCAATGGAGTTACAACTTTAACGTAATTGGAGCTACCTATAAAGCCAGACTGACAGGAGAAATAATGGCAAGTGAAGTAAAATGGGAAATGAATATTTCGAAAGAAGGTGTTGGAGCGTTCGCTGAATTACTATGGTATTCCGGCACATCGAAACTTGACGGAAAGAGCGGCCAGTGGATTTTAAATTACAGTCAGGGATTTCCGGAACCTATGCTTCAGATCGACTGGAAAATTACAGGTGAAGAAGTCGGCTATATTAAATATACATACATCAGGGAAAAGAAAGATGACCGGTCAATTGATCCTTTCAAAACAAGCTATATTGAATATGGCCTAACAGCAGCTCCATTGAATGCATTCTATAACATACATCAGAATACAGGTGCTACAGGCATCTTTAATGATGTTAATATCGAATGGAATACAACTAATCATAATGGTCACATAAAAGCAAATTATTATTACCAGGATGTTCTATGGCATTGCTGGAACGGTGTTGGCGATAATATAAACTGTAATTAATATTTCAATACGGGCTTTTCTGTAAAAGCTAATCTGATAATTGATTAAGGAGGCTGTCTCAAAAGGGCAGCCTCACTTTTGTCTTCCTCTGTGTCTCTCTGTGTTACTCCGTGGAACTCTGTGTAATTTTTCACATTTTTTTCAGAGCATCCAGCATTGCAACCACATTCGCGAATGGAACGTTTGCCTGAATATTATGCACAGTATTAAAAACAAACCCACCATTTTTATTAAGGATCTCACACTGGATCTTAACCTGATCCTTAACCTGTTGTGGCGTTCCGAAAGCGAATGCTCCCTGTGTATCAACACCGCCTCCCCAGAATACCAGATGATCGCCATATTTTTCCTTCAGCTTTTTGGGATTCATTCCCGCAGCATTGATCTGAACCGGATTAATGATGTCGAAACCCGATTCTATGAAATGACTCATAAATGGTTCAACAGCGCCACATGAATGCTTAAAGGTTTTCCAGTTGGTATTCTGATGTATCCAGTCATTTACTTTTTTATAATAAGGTAACCACACCCTGTTATATGTCTCAGCAGAACAGAAGGTTGAGTTTTGTGTCCCGAAATCAGTTCCACAGGTAAAAACCACATCAATCTTATCACCTATTACTTTTGATAGTAATTTGAAATTCTCAATTGCTATATCCGTTTGACGGTCATATATTTCTTTTATAAGATCTTCCCTGATAAGAGTCGAGATATACCATTCTTCAACACCTCTTATACCTTTGGGATGCTTGAGGTTGATGGCGGGCACAAGAGCAATATCGCCAAGAGCTGTTCCTCCGAGTGACGCGATTACTGCTTTGTCATTATTTTTAAGTGAAGCAACAGTATTTTTCCAGTATTCGAGCTCCGGCGCCGTTATGTGGCCAAATTCTTCAAGATTATCCTCAACGGATAATTTTGACTCATCAATAGGTTGTTGCCTGTTGAGGGCATCAAAGAAATATCCCGATTTTGGCATCATCCCGCTTGGAGGCACTGATGTGTCACCTTCAGGATACATCAGGATATCGCCATTGCTGTTATACGTATAATTAAATTCGCCAGGAAAAAGGACCTCCTGTCCCCATAAGGTTTTATGAACTTTCCAGTTATCATTAAGAACACCAAACATATTCTTCGCTGAAAATAAACCGATAACATCTATATCCATAGCTTCTATAAGCTCTGAATCAATCTCTCCTAGCATCTGGTAGGGTTCTACAACTTTCACAGGCTTTTTTTCAAGACCATAATGCTGACGAAGCTTTTCTACTATCAGCACATGGATCCCTGTGACACCTGTAGAACCAAAATCAACAACAACATTATCGGGCTGTTTATGATTTATGGTTTTAATGAAATTTTCTCTGGAAGATCCCATATAGATAGGTTTTTTAAATTCTGTTTAATAAATAATGTATTAGTATGTGCTAATTCCAGAGCTGTTCAATTTCTTCCAGTGATTTCCCCTTGGTTTCAGGTACATACATATAAGTGAAAAGCCACTGTAATAACGACATAACTGCGAGGAATATGAAGGTCTTTGCACCTCCGAGTGAAGCGAGGAAATGAGGAAATAGCAATACAACAAAAAAATTAAAAATCCATTGAGTGAAAGAGGCGAAGGCGAGGGCTTTCGCACGGATCCTGTTTGGAAAAATTTCCGAAACAAGGGTCCAGAAAACAGGTCCGATGCATGAAGCAAAAAAAGCAATGAACGCCAGTATGCATATAAGCGTGAAGATCCCTTCCATTTTAAGATAGAATGATATTGCAAGCATCACCAGAGTGATAACCATACCGGCTGATCCTATCAGATAGAGAGTACGCCTTCCTGCTTTGTCGATAAAGATAATGGCAACGAATGTGAAAATAAAATTTATCAATCCCACAAGCGATGTCTGGAGCAAAGCATTATTTATTTCTACCCCTGCTGCAAGGAGAATTTTGGGAGCATAATCAACAATTGTATTTATTCCGCTTACCTGCACCAGCACTGCAAGTATAAATCCTATCATCATCACTTTCCGGGAAGATGGCTTGAAAAGCTCACTTGTTTTCACTGAAGAAACATCTCTTTTAAGCGAATCGGATATCTCGTTTATCTCAAATTTTGCAAGTTCCTCACCGCCTATTCTTGTTAAAACATTTAGCGATTCTGCTTCCCTTCCTGCCTTGAAAAGCCATCTTGGACTCTCCGGGATAAAGAATAATCCTATGAAAAACAGGACAGAGGGTAAGATCCCTGTTGCAAACATCCAACGCCAGTTATTTTCAATATTATGCAGACCGTAATTAATAATGAATGAGCATAATATACCAAGAACTATAGCGAGCTGGTAAATAGCTACCAGCATGCCTCTGTTTTTTGGCGGTGCAACTTCTGCAACATACATAGGCGAAAGAACTGAAGCTGCACCTACAGCCAGACCACCGAATACGCGCGCTGTTACAAAAATAAGGCTCGATGTAGCAAGGGCGGTAAAAGCACTGGAGACAGCAAAAAATAATGCCACCACAATAAGTACACTCCTGCGGCCATACATATCGGAGAGGATTCCTGACCCGAACGCACCAATTATTGCACCTACAAGCAAGGAACTTACACCCCAGCCGAGCTGAAGCTCATTCCAACCGAAATATGGTTGTATAAAGGGCACAGCGCCTGAGATTATGGCTACATCAAAACCAAACATCAGTCCGCCCATGGTGGCTATAAAACATATAAAATACAAAAAGCGTTTGTTTTTCTTCATTGGTCTAAAACTGGTCAGTTTAATTTAATTAAAAACCTCACTGTTCTCTCCTCACTCTTCTCTCCCCACATTCAAGCTGGCATCGCCGGTAGTTCCCAGCCTGCGCGATATGCATGCTTAATGTACCCATTTGAGCTCTCAAGTGCATTGAAGGTGTCATATTTCTTTTCAAAAGTGGGATGGCCATTTTCGACTCTGAAATCGTCACTTCTCACAATTTTCAGTTCCTCATTTGGAGAGATGTTGGTAAACCTCATGTTAGCCCCATCCCATGAGAGAGCTTTATTCAGACCCTGCAACCTTATTGCAAGAACGCCAAGCAAAACCATTTCATTGAAAGGACCGGAATATGCGAAATTAGAAGTTCCCTCAATCCTGCTTTCCGGCGATTCCTTGCAGGCTCTTATCCAATCCTGCTCATGCGGACCATCGGGATAAACAGGTGCACCACCCGCTACTCTTCTCAGGTAAGGTTTCACATCGGGTACACGACCAGAGATCAAACGCGGAGTATACCCGCCACTTCCGCACATCAGACTGTCTTTCGAACCGATGAACAGACAACCTCCGAGACCATCGGCCATCAAATTTTCTCCCTCGGGAAGCAGATCGGAAAGATTTGGCAACAGGCCACCGTCGTACCAATGTACTTTTACAGCGGGCATCGAAAATTTCGCCATGTTATCCCTGGCAGGAAATGAAAATTCAACAGTCTCGGCCTGTGGTGCAGATTCGGTATTGATACTTGTTGAGCTACCCCTTACTTTGTCGGGATAACCAAGCTTAAGCGCCCTGTAAACAGGGTCCATAACATGGCACGCCATATCACCAAATGCTCCGGTACCAAAATCCCACCACCCTCTCCAGTTCCATGGTGTATAGATTTCGTTGTAAGGTCGCAGAGGAGCAGGTCCAAGGAACAGATCCCAGTTGAGGGTCTTTGGAACAGGCATCACAGTTTTTGGTCGCTGGATCCCCTGCGGCCATATTGGTCTGTCTGTCCAGGCATGAACCTCCCGTATCTCCCCTATTTCGTTGTTCCAAATCCATTCACAAAGCTGACGGACGCCATCACCTGAGTTACCCTGGTTTCCCATCTGAGTGGCAACTTTATATTTGGCGGCGAGCTTCGTAAGAAGCCTCGATTCATAAACTGAATGTGTAAGCGGTTTCTGACAGTAGACATGTTTGCCCAGTGTTAACGCGCGTGCAGCTACGAGAGCATGTGTATGGTCAGCTGTTGCAACCACAACTCCATCTATAGAGCCACTCATCTCATCAAACATCTTACGCCAGTCCCAGTATTTTTTTGCCGTGGGGAACTCGTTGAAACATGGTTCTGAATATTTCCAGTCGACATCGCATAAGGCAACAATATTTTCAGTTGCCATGCCATGAAGATTTGTATGTCCCTTTCCGCCTATTCCCACTCCTGCAATATTAAGTTTATCACTTGGAGCTTTGTAACCAAAACCGCTGATAACCTTACCGGGCAGGATTGTAATTCCGGCAGTGGCAAACGCAGTTTTTTTCAAAAAGCTGCGCCTTGAACCTGATGAATTTGACATTCTGAGGATTATTAGAATTGATTTAACTTTTTGATTTTGATATTTCTGTACCACACTTTTGTTCCATGGTTCTGAAGTGAGATAAAACCTTCATCATATTTACCCCAATCTGGGAAATCTGCCCACTTACCGCTGTTACGTAATGCTTTCCACTCATCGCTGTTCTTAACATATTTTACAACAACTACACCGTTGAGGATCTGTGTTACGCTGTCACCTTTTACAAAAAGGAAAAGCTGGTTCCACTCTCCTAATGGCTTATAAGGTTTTGCCATCGGCGGATACATTGCATAATTTGCGCCGTTAATCTGCCAGTCTTCCAGTTTATCAGGCCAGTTATCCTGATCCATTACCTGGAACTCGGGACCGGTTTCGTATGGAAACTTGTAAATTGTGTCTTCAGCGATCTGGAAAATAACACCACTGTTTGCACCTTTGGTAAGCTTATACTCGAGGCTCAATGCAAAATCACGATATTTATCATTTGTAATAATATCCTGATCTTCATGGCCCCCAACGCTATTCATAGTTAATGAAGCGTCTTCAATTTTCCAGCAATCGGGAAATATCTTCATATTATATCCATGCCAGCCAGCAGTAGTAGTACCGTCAAATAGCAGTTGCCAGCCATCTTTCTTCTCTTTGCTGTTAAGAGTATTAGGCGTCTGATTCTTTGTTATCTCGTTAAACAATGCTTTTGGATCGTTGTTGTTTGTTTTGGCACATGAGATGATAACTGCAATCATTACCGAAAGCAATATACCCAGTTTCAGATTTTTCATAAAATTTAGTTTTAAAGTTAGGTTTGTAATATAAAGTGAAAAATTCCCGATGAAAATACAAATTAAATTGTAATAAATGCAATCAATGTTTAATATTCAGGAATTTGACAACGACATTCCTTAGAGCTTATTTTCAGGTTGGATTATCTATCTGATAATAAGATAATATGAAGCTTACACCCCTAATCCCCCAAGGGGGACTCAAGGTTCGTCAAATTGATTTGTATTCGCTTTCATCAATTAATATCAGGGAAAAACTCAAATTTAATTGCATTAAAAAACTCAAAGTCCCCCTTGGGGGATTTAGAGGTTGTCGGCTCGAGGGGCAGAGGTGCAGGTAGCCGAAAAATAAAATTTAGTGGCAGGGAAGGTCAATAATAAATTATATTTGTTTTTTATTATGAAATTTAAATCTGCATTATGAAATCTGCATCTGTTATTGGCTCAGCTATAGTCACCCTTGCACTGATATTTTATTCGATCGGTTTTATAAAATTGCGCGGAGAAAAAGCAGTAACAGCCCGTATTTTATTCTTTTATACTCTGGGGATATCTCTCGATATAACCGCAACCGTATTCATGATCATTGGCTCAAGTAAAGGAATGCTGACATTCCATGGATTTATCGGCTACTCATCACTGTTAGGCATGCTTACCGATACAATATTATTATGGCGATACAATATGAAAAACGGATCTGCGGAACAAATCAGCAAAAAGCTGCATCTCTATTCCCGTATTGCCTACACATGGTGGGTATTGGCATATATTACCGGAGGTCTGCTGGTAGCCTTGAGTAAGATGCACAGCTAATCATAAAAAGAATTTTATAAAATTAATGTAGTTATTCTTTCACCTTCCCCTTCAACTCCGGCATCACATAATCCGGCATATTACTGTATTTCATATTTATGGCAATATTATTTCCGTCAAACCTGGTTGTAAGAGTTTCGCTATGCGGACTCTCTATATAGCGAAGTACAAGCTCAAGAGTCTTTTCATCTCTCCATGCGAAACTTCCGGCTATTTTTGAAGGACCCAGTCCGACAAAATGTGCTTTAGCCAGAATTAATAAATCAGGGCCTGGCAGAGTCGTTTCACCGACCGCCCACTTTCCAGGGGCGAAAGAAAAGTTATAAGGTTCAGAATTTACAACCAATGATACCTTACAAAGGCTATCTTCAAGAGAAAAACTAACAGATTCAATATGTCTGTCATTCGGTTCAAGTTTAAATGTCTTGCCTGAGATCTGCGCAACAACTGAATTTCCATTGCCTGCTACAGGCTTTGGAAGAGCAAGTGTTGATAGTCTTTTTTTCAATGTACCAGCAAGGTCAGCGTTTTCGGGTAATTTTTCATCTTTTATTGCCGGCAGGAGATAATCCCATACAAGGTTCAGCTCATTCTGCATATCAGCTGTTTCTGCCTGGATCGCAATAACTGCATCCTGATCGGGCATAACAATAATATATTGTCCATATGCACCATCGGCCCTGAAACAATTGTGACGGCTACGCCACATCTGGTAGCAATAACCCTGCATCCAGTCGCTTGAGTCTCTTGTAGACTGTGAAGCGTCGGGAGCCTGGTCTATTTTTTTTGTTGTGGCTTCCTCTATCCAGCTGACAGGAAGAATCTGTACACCGTTCCATTTACCTTTCTGCAGAAACAGTTGTCCGAACTTAGCCATGTCTTCTGTCTTCAGCCTAAGGCCCCAACCGCCGGTATTTATTCCAGCCGGATCGACTTCCCAGTCCATACCTTCAATTGAAAGCGGGCTGAATAAACGTGTTTTCAGATAATCCAGAACCTTTTCCCCAGTAGCTTTCTGGACAATTGCCGACAACATATATGTGGCAAGAGTATTATAAAGAAATTTCGTCCCAGGCTCATGAACAACCGGTGTTGCGAGAAATGATTTTACCCAATTAGTGTCAGCCGATACTATTTTGAATGTTGGATCGGGGTCCTGTCCTGCAGTCATACTAAGTAAATCCTGAACTGTCATATCTAAAAGGAACTGGCTTACTGTATCCGGAAGTGCATCGGGAAAAAATGAGACCACTTTGTCATTAACCGAGAGTTTCTTCTCACCTACTGCAAATCCCACAGCCGTTGCCGTAAAGCTCTTGCTGGTAGAATAGAGGGTTTGACGTAACTCCGGTTTATACGGGTTCCACCAGCCTTCGGCTATTACCTTGCCATGACGAAGAAACATAATACTATGGAATTCATGTTTGCTTTTTGCGGCAGCGTCAAGAAAATCGATTATTCCCTGTGACGATACGCCCTGCTCTTCAGGAACACTTCGCGGAAGTGAGGTTATAAGTTGTTCTTTCTTACAACCGCTTAGTAAAAAAAGAAAAAGTAATAATGCATAGCCGAGATTTCTGAGGGTTATTTTCATGGGAGGCTGGTATTACAGGTTATATTGAAAATATTTGATTAACTAAAAATAAGAAAAATAATTTATCTAACCGCTATTCACTACTTTAAAAAGGAGATTAAAACTTATATATAGTTTACAAAGAGTCCCTGAAACTGGTCGAAGTCTTCAGATTTCGACCGTGGTAATAATGAAATAAAATCACTGAAACCTCCGTTATATGATTACAACCCAATCTATGAAACGACCATTTAACCTACTGATCTTTATCATTATCATTTTACTCTCGCAATGTGAAGGTGACGATAATCCTTCGTCAGTAAATTTCCATAATCCACTTGCCAATCCCGCCTCCGGTCCTGCCGCCGGAAATCCCGATGGAAACTATGACATTCCAGCAGATGCCGGACCTGCAGATGTATCGAGTCCCGATCAGATCATTGGCGATGGCACCCCTCAGAGCTGCACATGCGATGCAGTTGTTAATGCAGTTGCAAAAGGTGGAAAGATCACTTTCAACTGCGGATCAAAACCGGTAACAATAAAGATGGACAGGCCTGCCAGGGTTTTTAATAATGCAAACAAAGAAGTCATTCTCGATGGTAATGGCCTGATAACTCTGAGCGGAGGCGGCACTACGAGGATTCTTTATATGAATACATGTGACAAGAACCAGGTATGGACGACGGATCATTGCCAGAACCAGGAGACGCCTCAGCTTACAATACAAAATCTCACATTTTCGGATGGTAATTCCAGATCCGAAAAGGAATATGACGGTGGCGGAGCTATCTGGGTTCGCGGCGGACGTTTTAAAGCTGTCAACTGCCGTTTTTTCAATAATGCATGCGACAGCCTCGGTCCAGATATAGGAGGAGGCGCTATACGTGTCTTTAGTCAGTACAATAATTTACCTGTCTATATTGTTAATTGTACTTTTGGCGGAGCATCAGGCTATGGAAATTTTGGTGCTAACGGAGGTGCTATAAGCAGCATTGGTGTTTCCTGGACAATTATTAACAGTGTATTCTCATATAACCGCGCCATCGGTAATGGCGGTAATCCTGCTGAACATGGAACACCGGGCGGAGGAAGCGGCGGTGCAATTTATAATGATGGCAATACCATGACACTGAAAATCCTTGGAACCCTCATCGAGCATAATAAAGTAGTTGCATATGGCTCGGCGATATTTTTTGTTACTAATGATCATACAGGTAATATTGTAATCGATAAATCGGTAATTCATAATAATCCCGGAGGCTCGTGGTATCCGGTATACCCGCAGATCTCAATGCATAGTGATACTAAGATTGAGGTGAAGAATTCGGTGATTAAGGAGTGAGGTGTGAGGTGCGATTTATCTGCATTGCGATGAAAAAATAAAATATTCACCGCATATTTGCGGTAATTAATTCATATATTTACCGCATAATAATATCAGGCAATGGCAAAATATATTTACGAGTACAAAAACTGGACAGATTTTTCGTGGCAGGACAAAGCCATAAATGTTCTATTTGGTGAGGTGCGGCTTATGCAAGGTAAGATAATAGGGCAAATGAACGCTTTGGGCTTTTCAGCTAAAGAAGAAGCCACTCTAGCCGCCTTAACATTAGATGTAGTAAAATCATCAGAAATTGAAGGTGAATTACTCAATTTTGACGAGGTACGTTCGTCTATTGCAAGGCGTTTGGGCATAAACACCGCAGGACTTATATCGGGCAGCCGACATATTGAAGGCGTTGTAGAAATGATGTTGGATGCCACCCAACGTTACACTTTACCATTAACCGAAAAACGGTTGTTTGGTTGGCACGCGGCACTTTTCCCCACCGGGTACAGCGGACCTTATTTAATAGAGGTGGGACGATACCGAACTGGTGAAATGCAAGTTGTTTCAGGGCCGATGGGCAAAGAAAAAGTGCATTACGAAGCCGTAAAGCCCGGATTAGTAAAAACGGAAATGGACAAGTTTTTGAATTGGTTTAACAACGAAAACTATCTTGACCCTGTTTTAAAAGCCGCCATAGCGCACTTTTGGTTTATCGTCATTCACCCCTTTGATGACGGAAACGGCAGAATTGGTAGAGCCATATCCGACATGTTGCTTGCCTTTGCCGAAGGCAGTGGAGAACGTTTTTACAGTATGTCAAACCAAATTTTAACCGAACGAAAAATCTATTACGAAGTATTGCAAAAAGTGCAAAATAGCTCAGGCGACATTACGGAATGGATAAATTGGTTTTTGCATTGCCTCAAAAATGCGATGCTCTCCACTGAAAATACCACTCAGAAAATATTGCGTAAAGCTGAGTTTTGGAAATTACACGAACATACACCCATCAACGAACGACAACGCTTAATACTTAACAGACTCTTTGATGATTTTGAAGGAAAACTACAAACCTCAAAATGGGCTAAAATTGTCAAAACTTCTACGGACACCGCCTTACGGGACATAAAAGACCTGGTAGAAAAAGGAATCCTGAAACAAACAGACGAAGGAGGTCGAAATGCAAACTACGAATTAGGGTGAGGCACAGAGCTCAGAGCAAAATTACTTCGGACTTGAGACTTCGGACTTCAGCCTTCTTTTAGTTTTACCCTACTTAAACAATATTCAACTAAACTTATCGTTTTAGGAAAATAAGTTGTAAATTAGCTCGTGAAATACATCCATTTCATAAAAAAACATAATAGTGTGATATCCACTAATTTCTAAAATTGATAAAAAATGAAAAAATTATGTCTCGTGCTACTCTTACTTTTGATTTCGATTCATGTGCTCCCTCAGGACAAAACTGCAAATTACCAGTTAAGCGGGAAAGTTGTTGACAGCATCTCGGGCGAAGACATTCCTTTCGCCACCGTAATCTTAAAAACCGACTCCGTTAAAATTTTTAAGGCGATGGCTTGCGACGGATCAGGCCAGTTTACCTTTAACCTGGCAGCAAAGGAGAAATACATACTTACAATAACCGCAATCGGATATAAAGTAATTTCAATGCCGGTTGAAATCGCGGAGTTAAAAACCAACCTGGGGAAACTAACAATGGAGGCATCGACAACGCTGCAGGAGGTTGAGATATCAGCTCAAAAGCCTCTTGTTAAAATGGACGTTGACAAGATCGTTTATAGCATGGAAGCTGATCCGGAAGCACAGACGAACACCACTTTTGAAATGCTCAGAAAAATACCTCTTGTCTCAGTTGATGCTGAAGAGAACATTACAGTTAATGGACAATCGAATTTCAAGGTGCTGGTTAACGGTAAAAGCTCCTCAATGATGTCATCAAACTTAAAGGATGTACTCAAAAGCATGCCTGCGAATACCATTAAAAACATTGAGGTCATCACAAATCCTTCTTCAAAATATGATGCAGAAGGCGTAGGAGGAATCCTGAACATCATAACGTCTAAAAAAACACTCGACGGATATAATGGCAGCATTGGAGCAGGTGTAAATAGTCGGGGAAGCGTTAACGGCAGTGTTTTCCTGACAACAAAAATAAAAAAACTCAGCACCTCAATACGTTATTACGGGAGCCAGTTCATACAACCAAAAGCTGAAAATGAGTCTGCAAGTGAATACTTTGGTAATGAAGAATACCATTTTGCAAACTCTAAAGGCAGCAGTTCTTACAAAGGAATGTCAAACGGCTTCTCGGGCGAAGCAAGTTACGATATTGATTCCCTGGACCTCATCAGTCTTTCTTTCTGGGGATATAAGGGTTCCTATACTAATAATGGAACAACTGAAACACAGTATCTCGATGCTTCAAATGATATAAGTCGTATATATACAGGCACCACATCCTCTAAACAAAGCTATGGCTATCTCTCAGGAAATATTGATTATCAGAAGACTTACAAAAAACCTGAAAAATCACTTACATTTTCATATAAGCTCGATAATGACCCCAGCACAACAAAATACAATTCTGTGATTCATGGATTGTACAACTTCCCCTCCTATAGCCAGCGCTCCGATAATGATGCCACAGGACGTGAGCAGACTTTTCAGGCAGATTATTACGATCCACTAACTCCAAAACATCAGATAGAAGGTGGGGTAAAGTTCATACTGAGACAAAACACAAGCACATCGGAGACATTCAGGGACGATGAGAGGATAAACAGCGGCAACGATCTTGATTATGATCAGTACATCATGGGAGCCTATGCAGGTTATGTGTTTAAATTAACGAAGTTCAGTGCAAAATCAGGGCTTCGTCTTGAAAGGACCTGGAACGACGGGGTATCATCATCATCGGGTGTAAAGACAACCTTTACAAACAAGCTCAATAATCTTGTGCCGTATATCACACTATCATTTATGCCAAAACAGGGACGTACAATAAAGTTGTCATATACCCAGCGTCTTTCACGTCCCGATATATATTACCTGAATCCCTATATCAATAACCTCGATTCGATGAATATCCGTTATGGAAATCCTTCGTTGAAAGCAGAAGTTTCTCATTCATTCGAACTGGGTTATACATATTTCACCCCTAAGTTCAATTTTTCCCTTACCCCAAATGCATCCTTGGTAAATAACTCCATTGAGAGCATTACAAAGATCCAGACGAGTGGTGCCACTATAACTACTTATGAAAACATTGGCAAGAACCAGCGTTATGGAATGAGCCTTTATTTCAGGTTTGCTCCTTCGCAAAAGATCAATATCTACTTCAATGGGAACGGGATGTACACCAAACTGGAGGCCAATAACGGGTATGCAATCTCCAATGAAGGCCTCAGTTACAATGGCTATCTCGGTGGTCGGTGGACACTTTGGAAAGACGGTTCTGTTAATGTTAACTGCGGGGCTTATTCAGCCAGCATAATGCTGCAGGGGAAGTCATCAACCTTCTTTTATACCAGTTTTGGTCTGTCGCAGTATCTGTTAAAACGTAAATTAATGTTAAGTCTGAGTACCAGCGATCCATTCTGGCATAAGAAAAAATACACTTACGATTCAAAAGACATTACATTCTTCACACGAAATGTATATACACAGCTTGCGCAGATGGTTCGTCTTAATCTCACCTTCAATTTCGGGAAGATGGATCTGCAGGTCAGGAAAGCACAGCGTGGAATAAAGAATGATGATGTGAAGACCGGCAGCGATAACCAGGGGGAGAAGAATTGAGGTGAGAGGAGTGAGGTGTGAGGTGGGTGTCTCAAATATGGGATGAGATGTATAAATAATTATTTGTATTTTTCAGAAAATAGTAGATTTTACAAAGTGACATTTTACTAATTTTGATAAAGAAATCTGACAGAGCATAAGTATTATTATGCTCTGTCTTTAAATATTCTTATTCGGAAATATTTAAAATCTAATAAATGTTATTTAAGAAAATTCTCGGAGATTTTTTACCACCTGTCATTACTCAAATGGCCAAAAGATTCTTACTATCTCATAAGACCTATAAAACATACCATGAGGCTCTAATGCATAGCTCATCATCTTTAGGTTATGAAGATCCTTATTTAGTTAAGGCAATCTATGAAGAAACAAAGGAATATATGTTATCCCTTGAAGAAGAAAAAACTGTGATTGGCGATCAAACTTTAATTCACACACTAATACCTTTGTGTTTTATTCAGCAAAAAGAGACGATAAATATTATTGATGTAGGTGGGGCTTGCGGAATTCATTATTTCCCAATAAAAAAAATGTTTGGAGAAAAGTTAAGATTTAATTGGATAATTGTTGAATCTGGCGCTTTAGTTCGAGCTTGTAAGGATTTAGAAAATGAAGAACTCAAATTCAGGAATAGTCTTAAAGAAGCAACGTTATCTCTCAAAAATGTTGATATCGTAATTTCTTCAGGTGCAATTCAGTACTTTGAAGATCCAAAAAAAATTCTGAAGGAGATTGTTGAAATTGGGGCTGAATTAATTCTTCTCTCCAGATTGAGTCTCTCATTAACAAATTATGAAAGAATTATAGTTCAAAAATCTCTTCTAAGTCATAATGCTTTTGAGAAACTTCCCAAAGGATTTAAGGATAAAATCATCAAATATCCTCAGACTTCGATTAAAGAATCGGCATTTAAGTCTATTATACAAGCGAATTATAATATTAAACTTCAATTTGACGATTCTACCGGGATCCAACAAAAAGTTCATGATGGTTGTATCGGCTATGGAGTATTATTAGAAAAAAATCTTTAATGCTTAGATGATAACTTGCCAACGCAAAAAAGCAGCCTTTGCAAGCTGCTTCGTTGTGATCCGGGGGCGACAAAATGTCTATTTGTTATCCAATGACTTACAAGGCTATATTTAAATATTGGATGTAACATTGGATGCTTATATTTTTTTTATAATTATGGTATGGATTAACAGCAATTATGATCGATTGTTTAATCTCGGCTACGTGTTGGGCCAGGAGAACATGTCATTTGAATAAAGCTCATATCATGATGCCATAATCATTTAGCTTATCATAAGCACTTGTTCCCAGGCAAGAGCCCAATTATTCTCACTGATGGAGCTGCTTTCAAAAATCAACAACAAATTACTGTATCTGAAGTGCAATTGACCTATAAAAATAAGGTGCGGGCTTCGGATCGAAAAAAGATCACATGTAGCAGGGATGCCTATAAAATCTTCATGGATAACTGGAATCCTGAAATTATCGAATTTGTGGAGGAATTTAAAATTCTTTTAATGAACCGGTCAAATTCAGTGCTCGGAATCCTGGAGATCTCAAAAGGAGGCATCTCGGACACCGTAACTGATGTCAGGGTTGTGTTTCAGGCTGCGATCAAGGGAAATGCTTCTGGCATTATATGCGCACATAATCATCCACGTCTAAACATAAATCCTTCTGAATCTGATAATAAGATAACACAAAAGATCAAAGATGCTGGGAATTTATTAGACATTCAGCTCCTTGATCATCTCATTATTTCAACTGAAGGTGATTACTTCTCTTATGCAGATTCAGGCTTAATATGAGAATGTTATGGAAATACTCTGTAGACATTGTGGTGAGTATTTTTGCCCAAGCGATGATGCTCTGGACCTGATTGAAGAAGGTTATATTTCCTCTGATTCATGTAACATCTGTGACGAATGCTGGGATCTGATTCAGCTTTCAGAATTTGATTATGCTGAAACTTTTCTTGATGCAGATCCTGGACTTTGAAAAACTGCTGCTCTGGCACAACGCAAGGGCAGCTTTATTTCTCTATTTTAATCATTTAATTAATTTACCATGAGCACGTTTGAACTAATCTGTATAATAATCATTTTATAATTATTATTGTTTTAAAGAGTCTCGATGGTACTGATCAAGTTGGTGGTACTCCAAGGACAATGTGAGAAGTAACCTACAAATGACTATTCTCCGGTACAGTATCACGTACATAATTCCAACTATGATAAAATTTCAACTGAACTGTAGTCCATTTTTCGTTGAATTGTAAAAAAATCATCCTTCTTTATTTAATTATCAAAAAATGTTTAACTTAGATTCGTCTGTTACATTGTGTTTGAGCAATATTGCCTGTTAACTAGAATTTTATCCATGAAAAGGCCTTCGAAGATTGGAATCTTTGGTTCGATAATTTTTATACTAATCATCTTTTTTGCAAGTGGTTGTGAAAATATTGACAAATTTTATCGACCTAACCTACCCGAGAAGTTGTGCAGCATTGGAATTATTGACATTGATGACCCAACGAATTTTGATTCTATATATATTCCATGGGCAGTAAGAACAAGTGCGCGCTTTATATCCTTTGAGAAGTCTTATCAGGCAGAATTTCCTGAGGAATTAATTGATTCTTTGCGCGACTTTTCATTTTCTATTTCGTCACAAGAGGGTGAGTTATTTAAGTACAAAAGTGATTCAACGATCAAAAAATTGTTAGGTTTTGATATTCCTTCTGATATTGAATTTCATTCGAATGAAACTTATTTCCTAAGTGCTTCAGAAGCGAACTCGCCTTCAATTAATGCCGAATGTAAGGCTCCAGATTATCCATCCAATCCAATACAAACGTCATTTAGCATTGAAAAAACAACTCTTGCCCACCCTACACCATGTTTAGGTCTCAAAGAAGCAAAATCGTTAGTTGTTGACTTTACTTTTGAAAATGTTAATAGTAAGGAATATTTTTATGCAATACTTCTTGAAGGAGATGGTTTAAATTCTAGTTCCCTTATGCCATTTAAAGGAAAAATCCAGTTGGAGTTTGATGTAAGAGATTGTAATTCTCCTGGTTTTTTTTCAGAACTGTATGGATTTAAAACCGTTCAATATACATGCAAAGATCAACGAATTTTATTTATTAAGGTCCCGGTTTATGCATACTTTATCGAAGGTTTCAAAATTCCTGGTAATAAATGCTGCATTAAAATTTCAACGCAATTCTCGGATGAGCGCTGTCCCTTTGAACTTATTAGTAGTCTTCAGATCAGGCTACTTTCGATTTTCAAAGATTTTTTTCTTTTTGAAAAAAGTCTATATGCGTACAGATTGAACTCAAATAATCCTTTCTCAGAACCAGTTTACCTTAATGGTAATATTAAAGATGGAAATGGAGTTTTTGCAATATGTAGAAGCAGAATTCTCCCAATAAAACTTTCTAATTCACTATTATGAAAAGTATGAAAAGAAGGTTAAGTACATTAATGGTTACCACTATTTTATTGGTCAATTCCACTTTACAAGGTCAATCTGTAAAGATAATTGGCAGGCTCTTTGATAAAGACGATAATAAAATAATTAATAGGGGCATCATATTTTTAAATCCGGGAAACCAGGTTGCAATCTCTGACAATAATGGAATCTTCACTTTTAATTGTTCTGCTGGAAAGAAATATATAACTACCCGAGTGCTTGGCTATAAACCTCTAAATTTAAACATGGAGATAGTTTCGGATACTTCTATCGCAATCTATTTAAAAGTACTGCCTTATGAGCTAAGTGAAGTCAGGATCACTGGAGACTCAATTAAAAACATGAAATTGACACCACATGGAAGTATTATATTAACTCCTGCAGCACTTCGTGAGACTCCAAGAATATTTAGTGAACCGGACCTGCTTAAATCATTTCAAATGCTTCCTGGTGTAATAGCTGGTAAAGATGGTTCATCGGAGATATTTGTAAGAGGCGGAACCGTTGGTCAGAATATCGTTCTGGCAAATGGTTGTTACTTCTTTCTGCCCGGGCATCTTCTAGGATTTGTTTCCCCTTACGATCTCGATTTTCTAGAAAGCGCTGAACTTTATAAAGATTATTTCCCCTCTGAACTTGGAGGAGGAGCTTCTTCTGTAATTAGCCTGGATTTTAAAAGACCGCAAACTGATTCACTAAGAATTCAGCTAAGATTTGGATTACTATCATCAGGAATAACTTTTGAATTACCTATTAAAAAGTTTAACTGGGAATTATCAGGAGGGCTTAAACGCGGAAATTATTCACTATATGCTCCCTTGCTTAAGAAGATTGTCAGCAGCGAAGTGAGGGACAATCTTCCTCCTGATAATTATTCTTTCTATGATGGATTTCTCAGACTATCTCATAATTCATCGAAGTGGGGGAAAATTAGTTATCTCTTTTTCGGGAATTATGATAATGGAAAGAACGAACAAAAAACCAGAAGTCAGAATTCAGACACGACGTTTAATTATACCAATGGAATATCAACCGGATGGAATAATATGGTACATGCTCTTCAATGGGAGCTTCCTGCTAATTCTGACTTTAAATGGAAAGTCGATCTGAATTATAACAGGATATCGATTGGTAGGGATATATATATGCAAACTGATAAATTTTTAAATGAGGATAATATAATTGAATCCAGGAAAATCTCATACTCATTCGCACCCACTATAAACGGGCTTGGATCAACAATATTAATGATCCATGATAATGACAAATTCAGTTATTCAGCGGGGATTTCAACCAGATTAAGATATTTCTCTCCCAATACTATAGCTTCAGATATTCTAAATGATGTTCAGGTTAAAAATGAGTTCGGAGAATCAAGTAGAACTATTGAACCAGCCGCGTTTTTTTCATCATCTATCACCTTGTCAGAAAAGATTAAATTTATTACCGGTTTGAGAATATCAAGCGGAATTACCACGAATGTAAATTTTTTTGTCATAGAGCCCAGAGTAAGATTAGTATATGATGAGGGTAAATCTTTCTCTCCCCATATTAATTGGGTTAGATTGAGTCAGTTTGACCATTCTGTTGAGGGTTCAAATGCAGGTTTAAGATCTATGCTTTGGTTACCAATTTCAAAAACTTTCGGTCCAGAGGTATCAGATGTATTCTCCGCTGGCATTCAGGGCCGGATTGAAAATAGTTATATCTGGACAATTGACGGCTACTATAAAAAGACATCAGGAATGGTTGATTTTAAACCTGGCGCAAGTTTCATCTTTGATAATTCAATCGATGATTTGCTTGACAAAATTAATGGAAGAGCTTACGGTTTAGAAACGGGGGTAATAAAGAGAAAAGGTAAATTGACAGGTAGTGTCAGTTATACCTACTCAAGATCAAAAAGAGAATGGGAGATTCCTGAGGGATTAATCTGGATACCCTCAAGTGCTGATAGACCACATAATTTTAATGTGACCATGAAATATCACTTTAATAAAAGGATGAGCTTCGGATTAAACTGGGTTTATACTTCCGGTTCACCAGCAACAATTTATATGCATAACACTTCATATGGAGAGTGGTTCGAGACAAAAAATAACATTCGTTTCTTCAATTATCATCGTTTGGATTTATCATACCGGCAAATCATTTTTAGAAGGAAATTCATGATTCATCTCGATGCTGATATCTATAATCTCTATAATCGAAGGAACACTTTCTATTTTAAAAAAACGTATGATAGTAATACAAACACATATTACTTTAGCAATATATCGCTGTTTCCAATTATGCCATCCTTGACTCTTACAATTAAATATTAAAATTATGTTGGAAGAGATGTCAAATAATACCTTAAAGCCAATTGTATTTAAAACGCCGACAGGTTTTGTTTACTTTGATTATTTAAATATCATTATGTATTCAGCTGATGGCAACAATAGTATCATCTACACAACTGAAAATGAGGAACCAATTAGGATCCTGCATAATATTTCTTATATTGAAAAAAAAATCTGCAATGACATATTCTTTAGGTGCCACAAATCACATATAATAAACTTGATGCATTTGGAGAGGTTAATTATTAAAACGCATCAGGTTCAATTAAAAAAGGAAATCATTGTCCCTCTCTCAAATAGTAAATGGAGAAAAATCAAGAATATGTCAGAATCAAATATTAATTTACGATAAAATATTTATGCTATTTTATAATAAAAATATAGAATCTTCTCAGTCGAATAAATATAGTTTTCCAAAGATAAAATTTATATATTGCCTATTAAATTTTGGCATTACAATATTGTTTTTCATATTGTTCGTAGGATGTGAAAATAAGGATAGATTCTATAGGCCAAATCTTGGAGAAAAACTTTGCTGTGTAAGTTTTATTAATGCTGATGATACATCTAGGTTTATTTCTTTCGAAAAATCATATCAGTTAGAATATCCTACCGATGGAAATGATTCATTAAGAAATTTTTCATTTTCTGTTTCTTGCATGAAAAGGGAAATTTTTAATTTCATTAATACTCAGCCAATTAAAAATCTAACACGCTATACACTTCCTGACAGCGTTGAATTTAAATCTGGATTAAACTATAATCTTGTTGCTCAAGAAAAAGACTCTCATGATATATCAGCGGAAATAACGGTTCCCGAACCACCAAATAAACCAAATCTGATTTCGGTAACCAGAGAAACAACAAAATTGAATGATCCATCTTGTGTCGGCTGGGAGAATGGTAAAATTGCTGTGATAAATATTACTTTCGAAAATAATATTGACCAAAAATTATACTACAGTCTCATAGTAGAAGGTACGGGATTTAGTTACCGTTCTACAGGAGTTAACCGATCAGGTTTTTTGGACTTCTCGGTTGTGGAAAGTAATTCTCCTGGTTTTTTTGCAGTAGTTCATTGTATTAATATGTTTCATTACCAATGCTCGGAAAATAACCTAATTCAGTCACCAGTATCAGCTTACTTTTTAGAGGGAACTAAAATTCTTAATAGTTCAGGGAGAGTAACTATTGCTGTCCGATTTTCTGATAATTATTGTGTTTACGATGTGCTGAAATCTATTCAAATAAAACTCTTATCTATTCCAAGAGAATTGTATCTTTTTGAAAAAAGCCTTTATACTTATAAAGTAACGCATACAGATCCATTTACAGAACCTATATACTTAAATGGAAATATTAAAGGCGGAAATGGGATCTTTGCTATCTGTCGAAGTAGAGAACTTTCAGTTGAATTTTCGCCATGGTTTTAAAATTGTTAATTCAAGTATAAATCAGGACCTATATAAAAAAATCCCTGCAAAATTAGTTAGATTATCATTTACTAGTCCACTTTAATCATCTAAAACATTGGTTTGGTACCTTCATTACTTACCGAGCCTTGATTTTGATCAGCTTAAAGCATAATTTTAATAGTTGTAAGTCTGATCCAATTAATTAATTTAATCTATTTAACATGAAAAAATTATTGCTAGCATTAAGTTGTGTCTTATCAGTCATTTCAGGTGCACAGGATTTAGATAAGCCTTATGACTTTCCTGTAAAACCAGGTACGGAAAAGTGGTCCAAATTAACTTCATCCACTGAAATGGATGAAGTATGCGTTATTCCTGAGAATATCCTTAGTACTCTTTCTACTAAAGCTCTCTTAATTACGTGCTTAAATTATCCAAGGATTGTCGATTTCTATTTAGGAAGTGATCTACAGACCGGCTTTAATTTCTATTCAAAACATTTTAACGGATTGACCGAGTTATTAAAGCGGTCAGACCTTAACAAAATTCTACTGCAGGTATATTTAGATCTTGATCTTCCAACTGCAAAAATCTCAAATTACAATCCCTCACTGTCGTTAACGCAAATTGGTATTTTGGAGTTAATCATAGCTCAGGATTCAATTATTGGTTCTTACGATAAAAGTGATAAACAAATAGTCCTTTCTGAGGCAGTTAAGAAATTAGAACAGAGACGGAACAAAGCAGAATCTCTCTTCCGACAACGGACTTCAGCTCTTATTCTCTCAAGATACTTGTATTCAGAGAATAACCTTTTGTCTGAAAAAGACATGAACGGTTATGATATTTTTAGTGTATTTAATTCGCATGTAATTATTCTTGATACAACAGTGATTGACAAGTTATTATATTCGTCAAAAAAAATATTAAATAACTAATCAATTTTTGAAATTCTCATTTGAAATTATATTCAGACCAAAATCAGTTAAAAGTTTTTTTATAAAATGACAGTTAAAAAAAGATTTATGAAAACTAAAAGAAATATAACAATATTGATTTTTGTACTAATCTGCTTAAACCACGTTTTAGCACAAAGTCCAATAACTATCTATACGCCTAGAGGATCAAGTGTTTATGCTCATACTAGACCGGAAATATTAAGTGATCAGGACAAAATAGATTTGAGTGCAGAGATGCTGATTGATTACCCTGACGCAACTGAGCAAAATGCACCATCTGCAACATCTACTTACAATTGCCACAGCTTTGCTTGGAATAAATCAGAAGGAGGTCCAACATGTACTGTAGCATATTATGGTGGTGATACTGATGAATCCATTTACTGGTCTGATAATAGTTATATAGAAACCACTGAACCTTATGCCTCAAAAATTTCTTATTATCAGGATGACCATTCTGCTATTCAAACAGCTACGCAAGGTACTTATATCTCAAAATGGGGCGACTATCCAAAAATGCAGCATGCTCGGGATTATGGTCCAGCAATTTATCAGATGAGTTATAGAAAATATTATAGACTTAACCCTGGAATAACAGGAAGTGTAGCCTTAATGTGTACTGGCCAACAAAGAACCATTACCTCTAATACAGCTATAACAGGGTCTACTTATTCATGGACTAGGGAAACTAGTCTTCTAGATTATGTTAGTGGTACGGGAACAACGAGTTACACAGTTAGTGGAACAAGTGGAACTGGAAATGCTTATGTTCGGCTTCAAATTACAACTCCCAGTGGGGAGGTGGCTACAACTTCAGATTTAAATTTCTGGGTCGGCAAAGCCCAAGTTCAATCAATATCTGGACCGTCTTCAACTACACGCAACGCCTATAACTATTATTACGCCAATGCAAATCATACAAGTGGCACAACATACAACTGGTCAGTAAGTCCGTCGGGTCCATATGTTAGTCCATCTGGAGGTGAAGTCAATAGTTGTTTAATTGTATTTTACAATACGGGATCTTATCAGGTATTAGCAAGAGCAGTTAACGCTTGTGGTACCACGACTTGGTGTCCAAAGAGTGTTTATGTAGGAGGAGGAAAAATGCTCACACTCTTTCCTAATCCTGCAACAGACAATGTAACAGTTACTGTAAATGAGGATCCTCAAGTTGATGTAGTAGGCGATTCGACAATCGTTAACGAAACGAAGTCAACTTCAATTAACGTACCTAAAACCTATACTATTCGTATTTTTAATAGTCAAAGTGCTCTCTTATCAACTTCAATCAGAAGTGGAAAAAGTTTTAATGTACCATTAACAAATATGAGAGATGGAACTTACATTATCGAAGTAAGTGATGGAAATAATAGGTACACTCAACAATTGATTTTGAAACACAACTAGTTTTGTTTTTTAATATTTAAAAGCAAGCCCTGGAATCTATACCAGGGCTTGCTTTTTTAGTACTAGCAATTTCCATCTATTGAAACATTGCTAATTTTTTAAGACCTTCCCCTGCCAGAACCTCATTCATTTTTATATACTTGTCAAAATCTGCCAGAGTGGCATGTCCGGTAACTTTCATTACTTCGTAAGGATTCGCGCCTGAAATTATAGCATTTGTTGCTAATGAGCGTCTTGCAGTATGGGGTTGTAATTAATTCATATTTTTTATACTTGTCCGGTATTTGTTTACGCTTCCCTCCTATGGTTGATATTTTCTCGTAAACCTGGTTGAGTCGTGCAGCCTTCCCACTGAGCTTTAAATGTTCATTTGTTTTTTGATTACTTAACTGTTTAGGCATCATTCCATTATATTTCGCTAAAATTTCCAATACATATTTATTGCAAGGGATTATTGCGACTTCATTTGTTTTATGAGATTGTATTCGAAGATCTCCATCCTTTATTAAATCTGAAGCAACTCTTCCCCAGTCGCCAAAACGAAGGCCCAGAGAGGCTGCAACAATGAAGCTGTCTCGGGTTTTTGCAAGACCTGGATGATTCTTAAGATTAAGATCATGAATTTTATCCAATTCTTTCAGTGTCAGGAAAATATTCACCGAATTCTCTTGATATTTTCAATCTAAAAAAAAAGGGGACCTTCACAATCTCCTCTTTTTCATTTTGTTAGGATTTTCTGTTAGAAAATCTGTTGTGATCCCGGGGCGACTCGAACGCCCAACCAACAGAATCGGAATCTGTCATTCTATCCATTGAACTACGGGACCGGATTAAACTGCAGCAAAAGTATAACCAAAAGCCGGGTTTTACAAGAGAAAAGTTTGGAGTGACTAAAGTGAACTAAAGTGACTAAAGTTGGAGGAAGTGCGAAATCTGAGACAATAGTTTATTTTTGCCAGCTTAACATCAGGCATTTTAGGCACTTAGGCACTCCGAACACTTATAGTTTACATCCTTTATATTTTCTCACGATAATTTTCTATTTTTGCCAACTTATTAACAATGAATGTCGGGGACTCCGGAAGATTGCTTCGCTGCGCTCGCAATGACGGTGGATGTGAATGAGAACCACAAACGAGAAACAACAAACGATAAACGATAATGGACTACAATTTCCACGAGATTGAAAAAAAATGGCAGAAGTACTGGGAAGATAACAAAACCTTCAAAACTCCTGAAGATCTCACAAATCCGAAAAAGTGTTATATCCTCGATATGTTCCCCTACCCATCCGGCGCAGGTCTTCATGTGGGTCATCCTGAAGGATATACTGCCACCGATATTTTCAGCCGCTATAAGAGAATGAAGGGATTCAACGTACTGCATCCGATGGGCTGGGATGCCTTTGGTTTGCCGGCAGAGCAATACGCAATTCAAACCGGAACACATCCTTCAATAACAACAAAGAATAACTGTGAAACATTCCGCAGGCAGATAAAGGAGCTCGGATTGAGCTACGACTGGGACAAAGAAATCAATACTACCGATCCGGGCTATTTCAAATGGACCCAGTGGATCTTCATTCGTCTTTACAACACATGGTTTGACGATGAGCTTCAGAAAGGAAGACCAATATCAGAGCTTCCTGTTCCTGAAAATATAAAGAAAAACGGGAAAGAAGAAGTTACTAAATATGTCAATTCAAAGAGACTGGCATATTACGACAATGCAAGTGTCTGGTGGTGTCCTCACTGTTGTACGGTATGTGCAAACGAGGAGGTTCTTAACGATGGTTTACACGAGAAATGCGGAAACAGGGTTCAGAAAAGAAATCTCAAGCAATGGATGTTACGGATCCAGCTTTATGCAGAAAGACTACTGAAAGGAATCGATAAGCTCGACTGGCCTGAAGGTATAAAAGACATGCAGCGTAACTGGATCGGACGTTCAACCGGTGCAGAAGTTGATTTCAATATTGATGGCCTCGATGTAAAGCTTACCGTCTTCACCACACGTCCCGATACTCTTTTCGGTGCAACATACATGGTAATAGCGCCTGAGCATCCTCTCACAGAATCGATAACTACAGACTCTCACAGGAAATCAGTAGATGAATATATTAAAGCCACTTCACTGAAATCCGACCTCGACAGGACCGATCTGGCTAAGGACAAAACAGGTGTGTTTACAGGAAGATATGCTATAAACCCTGTCAACAAAAAGAAAATTCCTATCTGGGTGGCTGACTATGTTCTGACAGGCTACGGTACAGGAGCCATCATGGCTGTTCCTGCTCACGATACCAGGGATTTTGAGTTTGCACAAAAATTCAATCTTCCGATTGTTTGCATCCAGGATCCGGATGTCAAAGATCAGGAACAGAAAACCAGAATACTTGAAGGCAAAGAATGGTGGACCGAAGACGGGAAATATATCAATTCATCAGAAAAGACAACAATCGATATAAACGGGCTGAACAAAGAAGCCGGTATTGCCACTATCACGAAATGGCTGGAATCTAAGAAACTTGGGACTTCAAAGGTTAACTATAAACTGCGTGACTGGCTGTTCAGCCGACAGAGGTACTGGGGTGAACCGTTCCCGGTGATACATTGGGAAGATGGTGAAGTATCAGTGATGGATGACGATGATCTTCCTCTTGAACTGCCAAAGCTTGAGAAATACCTCCCTGGAGAATCCGGAGAATCACCTCTTTCTAATTCGGGTGAATGGCTGAATATAACTGATAAAAATGGCCGCAGAGGAAGAAGAGAGACAAACACAATGCCCCAATGGGCAGGATCATGCTGGTATTACCTGCGTTTTATCGATCCTAAGAATGATAAACTAATTTTCAATAAAGAAAAAGAGAAATACTGGATGCCTGTCGATCTGTATATCGGCGGTGCTGAACATGCAGTTCTTCATCTTCTGTACAGTCGTTTCTGGCACAAGGTTTTATTTGATCTGAATATTGTATCAACCGATGAACCATACCAGCGATTGTTTAACCAGGGGATGATACACGCATTTGCATACGAAACACAGTCGGGTTCGAAAGTTGCAGGCGACCTGGTGGAGGAACGCGACGGTAAATATTTTCATAAGGATACCTGTGCGGAGCTCAGGCAGATCGTTGCAAAGATGTCAAAATCACTCAAGAACGTGGTGAACCCCGATGATGTTACATCGAAATACGGTGCTGATTCTCTTAGACTCTATGAGATGTTTATGGGACCCCTCGATGTCACAAAACCATGGGACGAGAAAGGTGTTAAGGGTGTTTTTGGCTTCCTGGGAAGAGCGTGCAGGTTTCTTTCAAATCCGGAAAGTATCTTTACAGGAGAGGAAGATGCCGAAATACTTAAGAGTCTTCATCATACAATTAAAAAAGTTGGAAGCGATATTGAGACACTTCACTTTAATACAGGTATATCAGCGATGATGATCTTCATTAATCTTGCAATGAAAAAGGGGAAAATCACAACTGATACGGCCAGCAAATTCATAAAAATATTAAGTCCCTTCGCACCTCACCTTTCTGAAGAGCTATGGCAACTGATTGGCAATATGAAAACGCTTGCATATGAGCCCTGGCCGGAGTTTGATGAAAAATATCTGGTTGAAGACAATTTTAGTTATCCGGTTTCATTCAATGGAAAGACCAGGTTCAATCTCGAGCTTCCTGTTACTCTTTCAAAGGATGAGATTATAAAGGCGGTTCTGGAAGATGAGAGAGCTCAGAAATGGCTGGGTAATTCGAAGCCGGATAATATTATAGTCGTACCAAAAAGGATTGTGAATATCGTTATTAAAGGCTGAAAAAGAACTCTGCAAATCCTTAGCTTCAACCCCCAAATCCCCCAAATGGGGGACTTTTTACATCCTAAGGCTTTGTAGCCCCCCAAATGGGGGGTTGGAGGGTTGTCAGGGAGGATGAGAAGCATGAAATATCAAATACAACCAGAATAAAGGCTTGCAAATCTGCCAGCAAACGACAATTAATTTATCGCATATGAAAAATACTCATCATATAAACCATAAAATGTCATTTATAAGGATCGGGCAAATTCTGGCAGCGGCACTGCTTATTTCAGGGTTTTCCTGTAAAAACTCATCTGAAATAAAACCTGAACTTGCAGTCCCCGGACCAGATACCAGTTCAGTCAATGAAACCCCTGCACCGGTGTTTATGTACGGGATCCCATCAGACTCTTTTGAGCTGATAACTGGAAAGATTAAACGTAACAGTCTGCTTTCTGAAATTCTTCTAAAGCACGGAATATCAATGCAGGAGATTGACCAGGTAACCCGAAACTCGAAGGAGGTATTTGATGTACGAAAGATCAGGACTGGTAGCAGCTATATCCTCTTCTGCAACAGGGATTCTGTAGCAAAAGCCAGCTACTTTGTTTATGAGCATGATCCT
>JBBRSO010000034.1:0-28632 GCA_038245405.1 Bacteroidales bacterium | reverse complement strand
TGCGATTAGTTAAACCACCCCGGCCCGGAAGCAATTTTTTAGTATTTCCGTAAATTCGTATCCGGGCCACCCCTCCTTTGAAAGGAGGGGAAATTTAACCGATTGTAATTCTGTACTTTACATCTTAAGTTGACGGCTATGGGGTTGGGGGTGAGTATAAAAAAAGCTAAGAGGAAAAGATGTGTATTAAACGTAGTCCTTCGAAAGGAGGGGGAATTTAATTTACATAGCATACTTATTATCAGACATATAACTGGTCTTAGCTTGAAGGCTATGGATGACGGGGGTGAGTATCTAAGGGAAAAATAAAAGTTTTGTATAAAGATTAGGTTTTTGAAGGAGGGGTGACCGGACAGAAATTTGCGATAAAAAAGAATATTATCTTCCGGGCCTGGCACCGAGCACCGAGCACCGAGCGACCTACCCGTAGTTACGATAAACTATTCTAATTGGGTGTTTTATCCGAATTATCGATTCTGTTTTTTTTCTTCCAGAAAAGCAATTTGCTTTTTAGTTTTGCATAAAAGGCTTTGCCAAGTATAATAAGACTCGTATAGAAGGTTATTTCACCTGCAATAAGTAATACTGTTGAAATGCCGGCAATTTTAGCGGCGGAGAAGCCGAGAAACGGAACAACAGGAATTGCCAGGAATAGCAAACAGGAAATAATTAATATTGTATATCCGGCTATTTTTACCATAATAAATAAAAACGGCAATTTAGTAATTTCCCCGGGAATTGGGCTGGGTGCTGGGTACTCGGTGCGGGGTGCTCGGTGCTCGGTATAACTCCGTCCTTCAGGGTGGAGACACAAACGATCCTCTTTCGCTGAAACTTCGGAGGACGAAGTAATGATTTTTTTGCTACTTTTGGCATCTGGTAAAATTAATTCAGAAATATCGAGATGGCAGAGGCTAAAACAAATCCTGTTTATTCAAGAAATGTCGTGGAATTTGTAGCGGTTGCAAATGAATTCTGTAAATATGCAGAACATGCCTCGCAGCTCAAAGGAGATGAATTTTTAAAGATTCTTCAGAGGATATTGCCTCTGATGTATCTGAAAGCCTCACTATTACCGCAGCTTGAACCATTCTTTGAGGATGGCAATGAGAAATTTGTTACCGAGAGCGACTGGACAATAATCAATGATATTTTGACAGAAAAATTTGGAACGGCAAATGATTATCCAGAGGTATTCGATGAGAAAATTAACGACGTTGATGGACATGTAGTTTCGAGTATTTCTGAAAATATGGCAGATATTTACCAGGACATGAAAGATTTTCTACTTCTCTACCAGACAGGAACAGAGGAGGTGATGAATGACGCTGTTTGGGAATGCAGGATGAACTTTGAGACATTTTGGGGACAGAAGCTGGTGAACTCTCTGAGAGCTATTCATAAGTTTATCTACTCCGGAGAGGAGATTACCAAAGTAGAAAAAGAAGATGCTGATGAAATTGATGAAAACAGAAATACATCAGACTGGTTCATAACACGAAGACAAAAGGATATAAGGGGAGATATGGAATAAAATGTACAAGGAGAATTTAACTGTTGAAGAACTGGCTGAACATGAAGTCTCATGGTTTAAAGGGGAATTAGTATTAATTGACAATCTTAAAACATTCTATCAAGTCTTCCCGAGACTTCTGGGTTCAGATCTCCTGGGCTTTGATACCGAAACACGTCCGACATTTAAAAAAGGCAGGAAGAATGCTGTTTCTCTCATCCAGCTTTCTACAGAACACCTGGCTTGTCTGATACGTATTAATAAAATAGGCATTCCCGATGAACTGTTAACGCTTCTGGCCGATCCCGGCGTTATTAAAGCAGGAGTAGCAGTACATGATGATATAAGATTTCTGTCAGGAGTAAGAAGATTCAGACCGGCAGGATTTGTTGACCTCCAGACTATGGTTAAGGATTTTGGCATACAGAGCTCCGGGTTAAAAAAACTATCAGCAATTGTTCTGGGATTCAGAATTTCAAAACGGCAACAGGTTACCGACTGGGAAGCGGAGCAGCTTACGGAAGCACAGCAGATATATGCAGCGACTGATGCCTGGGTATGTTACCAGATTTATAAAAAACTTATCATCAGTGAAAAAGTTGAGAAGTTGATTGGCTGACCATCATCCTTAGAATACATAAGTTTACGATGATTTCTCTTTAAAGAATTTACACAAAGTACACGAGTGGCAAAAAGGACCACAGAGAAAAAACTAATATAATAACTAAGGTGGAAAGAATTAAAATAGTCCTTAAATCCGGCAAAGAACAATCAATCCGCCGTTATCATCCCTGGATATTCTCAGGGGCGATAAAAAAAATGTACGGTAACCCTGTTGAAGGCGACCTGGTTGATGTATTTGATAACAAGGATGAATTTCTTGCCGTAGGTCATTATGCACCTTCATCGATCGCAATCAGGATATTATCTTTCCAACAGGAGAATCCTGATATTAATTTTTTCAGGGAAAAAATAAAGAGAGCAATTCAGTACCGGAGAGCCATAGGGATTATTGATAACCCAGAGATAAATGTTTTCAGACTTATTCATGGAGAAGGCGATGGCTTACCTGGATTGATTGTCGATTTTTATAATGGGGTAGCTGTTATGCAGATGCATTCAGTAGGGTTTTACCGTATCAGGAAAGAAATCGCCACTATACTATCTGAGGAACTTGATAACAGGATCGTTGCTGTTTACGATAAGAGTGAAGGCACACTTCCACATATGTCTTCTATTAAAGCAGAAAATGAATTTCTGGTAGGAAATTCCGAACCTGTAATTGTGACAGAAAATGGCTACAAGTTTAAAATTGACTGGATAAGCGGTCAGAAAACAGGATTTTTTATAGATCAGAGGGAAAACAGGTTCCTGCTTGAAAAATATACTGATGGCAAGACTGTTCTTAATATGTTTGGTTATACAGGCGGGTTTTCAGTTTATGCAATGAAAAATGCTAAATCTGTGCACACGGTCGATAGTTCATTCAGTGCTATTGAACTGGCAAACGAAAACATCAGGCTCAATTACGGTGAGGATAAACGGCATGAATCCTTCCAGGTTGATGCCTTTGAGTACATGAATCATATAAAGGATCAGTATGATCTGATTATTCTTGATCCTCCGGCATTTGCAAAACATAATAACGTTTTGGCAAATGCACTACAGGGTTATAAAAGATTGAATATAAAGGCAATAGAACAAATCAGACCAGGTGGGATAATTTTCACATTTTCATGTTCTCAGGTTGTCTCGAGAGATAATTTCAGGAAATCGGTGTTCGCAGCAGCAGCCAATACCGGCAGGAACGTAAGAATATTATACCAGATGAGTCAGCCTATCGATCATCCTGTGAATATATATCATCCTGAGAGCGAATATCTCAAGGGCCTGGTTATTTACGTTGAATGAAACTATTATGACTAACAAGAACATATTGCTCGTTGCAAAAAAGCTCGGTCTGCACGATTGGCAGGTAGAAAACACTATCAGGCTGATGGATGGGGGAGCCACAATTCCATTTATAAGCAGGTACAGAAAAGAGATGACAGGAAGTCTCGATGAAGTACAGCTTATGCATATCAAGGATGAATATGATCGTCTGAAAGATCTCGATTCAAGGAAAGATGCAATAATCAAATCAATTGAGGAGCAGGAAAAGATGACTCCTGAGCTCCGTCAGAAGATCGATGCAGCAATTACAATGTCGGAGCTTGAGGATATATATCTTCCATTCAAGCCGAAACGAAGAACACGCGCAATGATTGCAAGGGAAAAAGGACTTGAACCTCTTGCCACCATTATCATGGAACAGACAGAAAATGATCCGGCTAATAAGGCTGAAGCATTTCTGAATGATGATGTGGAGACGGTTGAGGATGCGTTGTCAGGCGCATCAGATATTATTGCTGAATGGATAAATGAAGATGAAAAAGCAAGGAAACAACTCCGCTACCTTTTCGATAAGGAAGCAGTAATCCACTCAAAAGTTATAAAAGGAAAAGAGGCAGAGGGAATTAAATTCAGTGATTATTATGACTGGTCTGAACCTCTTAAAAAATGTCCGTCTCACAGACTTCTTGCCATGCGAAGGGGAGAAGAAGAGGGATTTTTGAGGCTCTCTGTAGAGCCCAATGAGGATCATGCTCTCGAGATTCTTAAATCGAATTTTATCAAAGGAAGAAATGCCTCTTCAGATATCGTGAATGATGCACTTAAGGACAGTTGGAAACGATTGCTCTCTGCTTCAATGGAAACTGAATTCAGGAATATCTCGAAGGAAAAAGCCGATATAGATGCTATCTCTGTTTTCGCTGAGAACCTTCGCCAGCTCTTATTAGGATCGCCGCTAGGGGAAAAGAATGTTTTAGCTATAGATCCGGGCTTCAGAACAGGTTGTAAAGTTGTTTGTCTCGACCGCCAGGGCAATTTTGTACATAACGAAACTATCTATCCGCATGCTCCCCAGAATGAAACTGCATTGTCGATAAAGAAGATCTTGTCGCTTGTGAATGCTTACAAAATAGAGGCTATTGCGATTGGCAATGGAACTGCCAGCCGCGAGACTGAAGATTTTATCAAATGGGTAAAGTTTGAAAAAGATATACAGGTTTTTGTTGTTAGCGAAGCAGGAGCATCAATATATTCAGCATCAAAAACCGCCCGTGATGAGTTTCCGGATTATGATGTTACCGTACGTGGTGCAATTTCTATTGGACGAAGACTAATGGATCCGCTGGCAGAACTGGTTAAGATTGATCCAAAATCTATTGGAGTCGGGCAGTACCAGCATGATGTAGATCAGCAGAAATTGCAGAAATCCCTCGATGATGTAGTAATGAGCTGTGTTAATGCCGTAGGTGTAGAGGTGAATACGGCAAGCAAGCATCTTTTAACTTATGTGTCGGGGCTCGGTCCTCAGCTGGCTCAGAATATTGTTGATTACCGTGCGGAGAATGGGCCGTTCATGACGCGGAAAGAGCTCATGAAGGTAAAGAGGATGGGAGATAAGGCATTTGAACAAAGTGCAGGATTCCTGAGAATAAGAAATGCTGAGAATCCATTGGATTCCAGTGCTGTTCATCCGGAGAGCTATTTTGTTGTGGAAAAGATGTCAAAGGATCTTGGATGCGATGTAAAGGAGCTTATTACCAACGACATCAAACGGAAAGAAATAAAGCTCGAAAAATATGTCAGTCCTGCTACAGGGCTGCCAACGCTGAAAGACATTCTCGATGAACTTTCGAAGCCTGGACGCGATCCAAGGTCAAAGATCAAGGAATTCAGCTTCGCAGATGTTCATACTATGGAAGATTTGTCTGAAGGTATGATTGTTCCCGGGATTGTTACCAACATTACAAAATTCGGAGCTTTTGTAGATATCGGCATTAAGCAGGATGGCCTTGTGCATATCTCAAATATGAGCAGAAATTACATTACTGATCCTTCAACTGTTGTAAAACTGCACCAGCATGTTATGGTAAAAGTTATCGCGGTTGATATCGAAAGGAAGCGAATTCAGCTGTCGATGAAGGATGTGGAAACGAAGAATTAGGTTGAGGTTGAGGTTAAGGTTGAGGAGATTCCCCTTAACCTTAACCTCAACCTTAACCTTCCAAATCAATACCTTGGTGCCATCTCAGCCCTTGCTTTCATAACCGGTTTTGCAGGTATTTTTGCGTTTCGCATCGCAGCGTTGTAAACAAAGGATGCGGTTACAATTGCGTTTTGCTTAAGATCTGCCATAACCAATCTTTCATACGTATCCATTACTGTGTGATAACCGCGGCCATATTCAATCTCATCCTGAATGAACTGAAAACCGGGTAGGCCAACCCGGTCAAATGAAAGATGATCGGTACCTGTAGTGTTTCTTATTGTAACAGTTGAACAATTCATATCTTCGAAAGGCTTTAGCCATTCTTCAAAAATTGGTCTGACAAGTTCATTTTCCTGAAGGTAGATGCCACGATATTTTCCTGAACCATTATCCATATTAAAATAAACAGAGAATTTGTCATAATCAGGTTTGTGATCTTTCGTTTTAGGATCTACAAGGTATTTTTCAACATATCCCGACGAACCGAATAATCCTTGTTCTTCCCCGCCCCAGAGTGCTATCCTTATAGTTCTCCTTGGTGCAACATCGAGACTCTTCAATATGCGCAGGGCTTCCAGCATTACAATGCATCCTGACCCATTATCAGCAGCTCCGGTTCCTCCGTTCCACGAATCAATATGAGCTCCCAGCATAACAACTTCATTTTTAAGTAGCTTATCGGTACCGGGTATCTCGCCTATAATATTATAGACAGTAGGGCTATCGAAGAATTTATTCTGGATCTCTATTTCCATTTCTACCGGGATCTTGTGCTGTAAAAGGCGTACCATTCTGCCATGATCTTCAATAGGAAGATTTAATTCAGCTATCGGTTCATCGTCGCCTGTTTTAAAGTCCGCTCCGTTTGATCTTGGTACGTTGAATAAGCCGGAACTATTAAGTATTACAGCTGCACCTTCTGCCTTAAGGAAATCAGAAATTTTTGTTTTGAGCTCTCGTTGTGTCATCATTGCTGCGCGATCAAATGTTGGTCTTCTCTGAGGATTTGAAGAAGAAGCCATTGAGAGATCCTTTAGCTGAGCGTCGGTATATCTTGTTGCAAGAGGATCAAAACTGACATCGTAAGTAGCTGTACTGGGCATCAGGATAAATTTTCCAGCCAGCTGGCCTTTGTATTTATTCAGATCGGCAACAGTTTTTACATCAAGGAAGACAACTTTACTCTTAATCAGGCCTTTTGTGCTTCCGCTCCATGCCACAGGATTACATACAAAATTTGAGTAATACGGAGCAGTTAAAGCGGCATATGTTTTTACGTTATCCCAGCCACCACGTGCAAATTCAGTAGCTGGTTCAATCCTAACATTCTGAAGTCCAATTTCTTCCATTCTTTTTTTAGCCCACTCGTTGGCCTTGAGGTTACCTGTGGAGGCTGTGAGACGTGGTCCGGCAAAGTCCGTTAGCCAGAATGCAAGATCCTCGACGCTTGAATTTTTTAATCCTTCCTGCTTGATTTTGTAGATCATACCAAGATCTACATTTTCCGTCTGGGCAATAAGAACTGCCGGCAGAATCAGAAGCACAAAGAGAGCAATTGAAATTTTCTTAATATTCATTGATATGTTATTTGGTTTGTTATCAAGTATATCAAATGTAACTAAAAATGAATCCCAATTTCATATTTAACATTAATTAACGAAATAGGGACATGCCATGGCATGTCCCTACTATTATCTTTATACTTTTGTCTTTTATATTGCACTATGATTTACCCGGAGAATTTTGAAAACAAGATTGGATTCGACAGGATACGCAGCATGCTGAGCGAGAAATGTCTCAGCCCAATGGGCCTCGAAAGGGTAGATAATCTGAATTTTATTGATGATTATGATCAGCTCTCACGAATATTATCCTCCACATTTGAATTTCAACAGATACTTTTATTCGAGGATTTTTTCCCTTCAGAGCACTACTATGAAATCTCCGATTGTCTGAATAAAATAAGAGTTATCGGTACATTTCCGGAAGTGCAGGAGGTATTCGATCTCAAACGATCACTCGAAACTGTTAAGACAATTCTTAATTTTTTCAGGAACAAGAGTGATGTAAAATATCCTGTACTTCGCGAGATGTGCGGTTCAGTTAAAACTTACCCTTATGTTCTCGATACAATTGACAGGATTATTGATAAACGTGGTGTTGTGAAGGATAGCGCTTCATCAAGATTAAAGGAGATACGATCAGAACTTGTAAGCAAAAGCATACATGTAAATAAGAGACTTAATGCAATATTAAGACAGGCCCAGGCAGATGGTATTGTCGATGCTGATAGTGTAGCTTCCGTAAGAAACGGAAGAGGTGTCATACCGGTTGGTGTTTATGATAAAAGAAAGATCAGGGGCCTTATACACGATCAGTCGTCGTCGGGGAAGACAGTTTTTATTGAACCTGAGGAAATTGTAGAAATAAACAATGATATTGTAGAGCTTGAATATGAAGAGAGAAGAGAGATTGTCAGGATTCTGACTTCATTTGCCGATGATGTGAGGCCATATATTGACGACCTGCTCGAATCAAATTTTTTCCTTGGTGAGATGGATTTTATTAGATCCAAAGCATTGCTGGGAAATCATCTTCATTCAATAAAACCGGTCCTTTCTGACAGGCCATTTCTGATGTGGCGAAAAGCGATGCATCCATTACTCACCTTGTCATTTGAAAAGACGCCAGGCAGAAAGGTTGTACCACTTGAAATAGAACTTGATGAGAAGAACCGGATCTTGCTTATCTCTGGTCCAAACGCCGGTGGTAAATCGGTATGTCTGAAAACTGTTGGATTGCTCCAGTATATGCTGCAATGCGGTTTGACAATACCCGTAGGAGAAGGTACTGAGACAGGCATTTTTAAAAATATTCTTATTGATATAGGTGACGAGCAGAGCATTGATAATGACTTGAGTACTTACAGCTCACATCTTATCAACATGAAGTTTTTTATTAAAAACGGAAATGATAAAACTCTTATACTGATTGATGAATTTGGCACTGGTACCGAGCCTATGCTAGGTGGTTCAATTGCTGAAGCTATTCTTGGGGAGTTAAACAGGAAAGAAGTCTTTGGTGTAATAACAACTCATTATACAAACCTGAAACATTTCGCCTCGCTTACTGAAGGAGTGGTAAATGGTGCTATGGCTTTTGACAATCACCTCATGCAACCTCTGTTCCAGCTTACTATTGGCAAGCCCGGTAGCTCTTTCGCTTTTGAGATTGCCAGAAAGATAGGTTTACCGGAAGACATACTCGAAGCGGCTTCTGTAAAAGCAGGCGTCAAAAATATTAATTACGACAGGCATCTTAAAGACATTGCCCGTGACAAGAGATATTGGGAAACAAAACGTCAAAGCATAAGGCAGCAGGAAAAACGGCTGGAAGAGTTAATGGCAGAATATGACAAAGAGCTTTCAGGTGCGAAGTCTCTTAGAAAAGAGATTATTACAAAGGCAAAAGATGAAGCACAGAAATTGCTGAATGATTCCAACAAGATGATTGAGAACACTATCCGTCAGATTAAAGAATCACAGGCAGAAAAAGAAAAGACAAAAGATATACGTCAGGAGCTGGAGGAATTTAAGAATACTGTTGAGGAGGTACAAAGACCAATTGAAACAGAGTCGGAAGAAAAAATTGCTGAACTGGACAAACGGGCAAAAAAAATAAAGCTTGACCCGGAACCTGTAAAAGAGAAAAAGACAGAAATTCCGAAGTTGCAACCATTAAAACCAGGTGATGCTGTCAGAATGATTGATACACTTGCTGCGGGTGAGATTATACAGATAAAGGACAAGAAGGTACAGGTAGAGACCGGAAACCTGAGGTTTTTTGTTCCACTGGATAAAATTGAACGAATATCCAGGGCAGAGCTCAAGAAGAGCCTGAGATCAAACCAGGTATACAGGGAAAATGACCCGGCTATCGTTCAGCGAAACATAAATTTTAAACCTGAGATAGATCTCCGTGGCGTACGGGGAGAAGAGGCAATAAACCAGGTACGCGACCTGATCGATAACGCACTTATTGTTCAGTATCGTAATCTGAGAATATTGCATGGTAAGGGCAATGGTATACTGAGACAACTTATAAGAGAATATCTTGCAACAGTGGATGTTGTTAAAACATTCAGGGATGAGCATGTGGAATTTGGTGGTTCGGGTATCACCGTTGTTGAGATGGATTTTTAGTTATAACTGATATTATGTATGCATCAAAATCACTATCTATGAATCTGAAACTGATAATGCTTTTAGCGTTTGTGATACTAGGGATAGTCTTTATTTCCGGTATAACGGACAGAGATTCCGGTAAACCTGTTGACAATGCTCCGGTAAAACAAGCCTGGGCAATTGTTGTCCATGGCGGAGCTGGTGGGATGACAAGGGAAAATACTGACCCTGAAACAGAAAAACAATACAGCTCAGCTCTTCTTGAGGCTATGGATATTGGCAGGAAGATACTTGCAGACGGAGGTACGGCCTTAGATGCTGTTGAACAAACAATACGGCACATGGAGGACAATCCGCTTTTTAATGCCGGGAAAGGTGCCGTCTTTACACATGATAAAAAGAACGAGCTCGATGCCGCTATTATGGATGGCTCTAGCCTGAAGGCAGGAGCAGTGGCGTGTGTAACAGATATAAAAAATCCTATCACGGCAGCAAGAAGAGTAATGACGAGTTCGGAGCATGTATTGCTGACAGGTGCCGGAGCATCACAGTTCGCAAAAGAACAAGGTCTGGAAATTGTGGACCCTTCTTATTTCTTTACACAAAAAAGATATAACGAACTAAAAGCAATCCTGGACAAGGAAGAACACGGAACTGTAGGTTGCTGTGCCCTTGATAAAAATGGAAATCTTGCCGCAGGAACATCAACCGGCGGGATGCCGGATAAGAAATATAACAGGGTAGGAGATTCACCGATAATCGGGGCAGGGACATATGCAAATAACAATACCTGTGCAGTTTCGGCAACCGGGCATGGTGAATATTTTATAAGATATACTGTTGCACATGATATTTCAGCCCTGATTGAATATAAGGGTCTCAGTTTGAAAGAAGCATCAGAACTGGTTGTAAACGATAAGCTTGTTAAGGCAGGTGGGATTGGTGGTGTTATATCGGTTGATAAGTGGGGAAATGTCTCAATGCCATTCAATACTTCAGGAATGTTCCGTGGCTTTGCAACAGCTGATGGCAAAGAAGGAGTTTTTATCTTTAAGGATTAATCAAGAGTGCTCCGTAATTACCGTGGTTACATCTTTAGTTTCTCGATGAACATTTACGCACTGGATCTTAATGTTTTAAGGTAGCCTAATTGAGTCGTACTGTGCCATATGAAGAAGTGATATTTACAGATGAAGCCGGATTCTCTGATTTTCCAACTGTGCCTGAAACTTCATGTGAATTGTTTTCAACAATTCGTCGTTGATTCCTGAAATTTTCCTCGTTATATTTTAATCCGCCATAGCTTACCTTGGCGTCAAGCTGATAACTGGCTGCGTCTTCTATTCCGAGTCTTACTCCCATATATCTGGTGTCGACATTGAGTGATTCAAATCCTTCAGGAATTTTATCTATGGAGAATGATCCGTAGCTCCCGTTATAGGTTAGCTTTTTTGTTAGCTCACCTATATTGACTTCAGTGTAACCATTTTCCAGAACAAGATTATTTATTTTTTCAATTCGGATATTATCATATTTACTTTCTCCTACCATAGAGCTTGTTTCGCCGAGTATAAGCTTTGAATATTTACTATCGAGAAGGATTGCCTGGCTTTTTGTTATGTGCATATTTCCAACATATCTTTCATTCAGATCGAGCCAGCCGGCTTCTTCAATATCACCTTTTCCATAAGCAATGTTTAGTTTGCTGAGAGGTTTAACATTTCCACGAGTAAGTTTCCCTGCGTTGATATTCCCGTATTTGATATCGATGTTCATTAATCCGTGCAGCTCGTCGATTTCAGTATTCCCATATTTATTCGAAAGGGTGAGGTCAGTATTTACAGGCATTTTGACCGAATAATTAATACTAAATCTCCGTGTATTACCCCATCCGGTGAAATTGAATTTATCATCTATTAGTGTTTTGGCGGAGACATCACCAGAACCCTCATTGAACTGAACATCAATTAAGTCGAGCATTCTCTGTGCTTTTTCTTTGTTAGGCATTTCCACCGTTACTTTTATGTCGATAACTATCTGGTCCTTATCCCAGCTCTCGATTACAACATCTCCGTATCTGTTGCTGATATTAAGAGTTTTTGATCCGGCTGTGAATTCTTTGTGGAATTGTTTTGTAACTTCCTGTGCTGATAGAGCCAGTGTCAGGAAGAACAACGATATTATGGCTAACAACCCTGGTTTATAATGCAACTTTTTCATCTTCCTTTATATTTTGGTTATCATTCTTGATTGTTTTAAGCTGATTTACTATATAAGTCATTACTTCAAGCTTCGTTTGATAATGTTCTATCATTGCATTAATGATACGCTGGTCGTTAGGATTGGCCTTAAGCTCCTTCTGCAGAGAGACGTAAGTAGAGTCCATTGTTTTCATCTCTTTCAGAAGCACTGTCTTTTGTTCCGAACCATTTGTCAGATCAACACTCACAATTTCACTTTCCATCACGGTTACCTGATGAACATAATAATTCTCAACCTCTTTGTATTGTGGTGATATCTGACCAAGTGTCATTCTGCTGTTCTGTGGACGCAGGAAGTGATCCCATGTCCATAATGATGACAGAGTGATAAGCAACGTTACTACAGCTGCTTTTAACAGGTAAGGAACAATACTTCTTTTTATTGTATGTTTCTGGAATCTTTGTTCAAGCTTACGGTTGAATCTTTCAAGGTGACCATTCGAAGGTTCTGCTTCCTCGAAGAAGTCCTTGTTGTTTCTGATTATATCATCAATATCTTCCATTTCAGTATGATGTTTTATTTTCCTTTTAATTCAACAATGAGTTTTTGTTTGGCTCTTGAGAGCTGCGATCGTGAAGTACTGCTGTTAATCGAGAGTATTTCAGCAATTTCGTCGTGATCATATCCTTCGAGCAGGTAAAGGGAGAGAATTACTCTGTATCCGTCGGGAAGTCGTTCAATAGCCTCCTTTACTTCTTCAACCCTAATATCAATCTCTTCATACCTGGCTGAATCTTCACCGCTATCATCCCTTATACCAACATGTGACTCAATATCTTCAAAGACCGCTTTTCTTTTATTCAGGGCATCGAGTGAACGGTTAACCACAATCTTTTTAAGCCATGCACCGAAACTTACTGTTCCTGAATAAGTTTCAATTTTTTCGAAGGCAGACAGAAATGATTCCTGCATTATATCTTCGGCTTCCATTGTGTCGGTTACTATTCTCAGACTCGTGTTGTACATTGCTTTGTAGTACAACTTGTAGATCTGAAACTGGGCCTTCTGGTCACCTTCTTTGCACCCGTCTAAAAGATCCTGGTGTAGATTTTTGAATGCCGCTTCTACATTTGCCATCTTTACGTAAAGACTAGTTTTTATATGTGTTGCTGCACCCACCTTCTATTAAATTTCTAATCAATAGACGGGGTAAATATTTTAATGCTGCACCCAATTAAAAATATTTTAAAAGAATTTTCAGAGAAAGTTAACGATTATTCCGGTTGTCACCTTACCCGTAGCCTGATTAAGTTCTGAACCAAACATGCTATGAGGGATTGAGAATACAAGAAGGAGGACTATTGCTGCCAGAACGACATAATACGGTCTTTCTTTATTTCTATTCATAACTACTGCTAAAATCCAGAATATTCCAGCGATAAGTGTTTTATTGTCAGTTAGATCCCAGCCAAACGGAATTCCAGTCCATAAATCGCCAAATGCATAATACTGAACAAGTGGACCTAGTATGAATCCTCCTGCTATGAAAAGCAGCAGGGTCCAGACCGCATATTTTTTATATAAGGGATATTTTATCAAACTCATTAATCCTGCCAGTGTTGAAAACAACATTGCAATAAACATCAGCAGTATGTGCGGAACAAGTATTGAAGCTGGGACTGCACCTTTGAATCTGATCACGATGGGTGTGTCATTCTCATAGGTTCTGGTACCATGAGAATCAGTTACTTCAAAATAGTATTGAACCTTACCGGCAGGTGGTTGCTGTGGTACACTTGCAAAGAATCCTTTTTCCTCATAAATATGAAAAACTTTGTTCATTACAGGCGACTTAACAGGAAACACATTATAGATGAACGGCACATCCTGATAGGCTGCATCAGATTTATATATTTTATAAAATAGCTTTGCCTTTGCCGAGGTATCGTTTATATTTAACCTGATCTGAGGTTTCTCATTGAGACTCAATGAACGTACTAGTTTCAGATTGGCAATACTGTTATTAACAGTTATAGTGAGTCGCTTTGGATAAGTAGGACCAGTTCTTCGTTGATATACAGCGGCACCTACTGTAATGAGGAGCGCCAGAGACCACAGAATAATTTTTTTCATTGCAGCAGATTTTTAATGTCAGGTATAGGCTTATACTCGATTTTTCTACAATTGTATCACCAAAACTACTTTTTTATCATTTCGCAGAACTTCTACGCTGGTTGTCTGTCCATGTTTGAGTTGTCCCATTCTAAACATATAGTCCTGGATATTATTTACAGGTCTCCCGTTAATATCAGTGATTATATCACCTTTTTGCATTCCTCCCAGTGCGGCTGGCTTTCCGGGGGTTATAAAATCGGCACGCAGCCCATTTTTAACAACTCCTGCAAAATCGGGCATTATCCCTAGAGTTACTCCTTTTCTTCTCGGGTACCTCGTTGATTCACCCTTTGGACCGGCTTCTTTAAACTCAAGCTTTGGTTCCGCTGAGGCCAGATCTTTTGCTGCATTAAACATATAGTTGGAGATCTTAACCATACCCTCATAATTTATTTTTTCCCAAGTATCAGTGGGTGTGTGGTAATCCATATGTGCCCCTGTGAAATAAAATAATACCGGGATGTTTTTACCATAGAATGATGAGTGATCGGATGGGCCGTAGCCTTCAGGGGAAAGAGTAAGTTTTACAGCAGAAGTATCTGTATCTGTGTATACAAGATTTTTTAATCCTGTTGCAGTTCCTACACCCGATATCTGAAGATTGTTCGTCTCATTTAACCTTCCTACCATGTCGAGATTCAGCATTGCATTTACCTTTGAGAGATCAATGCCCGGATTATCAACAAAATACTTTGAACCAAGCAAGCCTTCTTCTTCGCCACTGAATGAGAGGCAGATTATGCTTCTTTTATGGCTGCCTTTTGTCTTTGAAAATTTTTCAGCAAGTTCCAGCATCATTGCTACTCCTGATGCATTATCATCGGCGCCATGATGAATTCCTACTGTATCCAGAGCACGGCTGCCTGAGCCAGGACCGCCCATTCCCAGATGGTCAAAATGTGCTCCGAGAATTATATATTCGTCTTTCAGTTTCTCGTCTTCGCTCGGCAAAAGCATAACAACGTTCCTTGTTTCTGCCATTTCTCTTACGATTTCAGCATTGCCTTTTACGATAGTTTTGGATGAAAATGAGAAAGGTTTTCTCGTTTCATTGAGCTTTTTTTCGAGAGCAGCTATATTATTTTTTGTATTTGAAAGGATTACATCAGCCACATCCCTCTTTATTCTTAGAACCGGGATGTCGACCGAATAGCCTTCCATATTCATTGGTTCGAAGGCATCCTGTGCATCGAAACCTGGCCCTGAAACCATCAATATCCCTGCAGCTCCCATATCTTTTGCCAATAATGCCTTGTCTCTGTCGGCACTGAAGGACACGTAAGGGCTGTTTGTATTCTCGTTTTCCGGATCACCACGTAGGATCATTGCCCATTTTCCTTTGATATCAATGCCCTTATAATCATCCCATTTAAGACTATCACTGTTAAGTTTGAATCCATACCCAGCAAAAACTACCTCCGATTCCAGCCCATCATTTGAACTGAACGAAAATGGCATAAAGTCTTTCTCAGAAGTGTAGCTAATCCCGTTAATATAAAGTGAATTCGAATTTCCCGGAACTACCCTTTTTGTGACTGTAAACCTCTGGAATCCGTCACCGAAAAGAGGAACCAGACCATATGATAAAAGTTTTGCTTTGATGTACTCTGCAGCAAGACTATCACCAATTGTACCGGTCAGTCTGCCTTTCAATGAATCTGAAGAGAGATATTTTATGTGGCCCTGAAGCTCTTTTATTGTGACTTCACGATTTCCAGTGCAGGAAAATAAAAATAAAGCGATCAGGAATGGGAGGCAACGGCGGAGATATTTCATAAAAACTGTAAATTATTGTTTTTAACTTATTCAAAAAGTTTAAATGCTTCTTTGATCAGTCCTATTGCTTCCATCAGCTGTGATTCATTTATGATAAGCGGAGGTGCGAACCTGATGATGTGATTATGAGTAGGTTTGGCGATAAGACCTTTTTCCTTCATTGCCAGACAAACATCCCAGGCTTCCTTGCCGTTTTTAGGCCTGATTACAACTGCATTTAATAATCCTTTTCCACGAACAAGCTCTACCATATCAGATTTGATGCTCTGGAACTCACGACGGAAAATTTTACCCAGACGTTCGGCATTTTCAGCAAGTTTTTCATTTTTTACAACTTCCAGTGCTGCAATAGCAACCTTTGCGGCGAGAGGATTTCCTCCGAAAGTTGAACCATGCTCTCCCGGCTTGATCGTCAGCATTATCTCATCATCTGCAAGAACAGCTGAAACAGGAAGCACGCCGCCTGAAAGGGCTTTGCCTAATATCAGAATATCAGGACGAACATTTTCATGATCGCAAGCCAGCAGCTTACCTGTGCGGGCAATACCTGTCTGGACTTCATCAGCAATAAACAGCACATTTTTTGCTTTACACATAGCGTAGGCTTTTTTCAGATAGCCCTCATCAGGAACAAATACTCCTGCTTCACCCTGGATTGGCTCAACAAGAAAACCTGCAACATTGGGATCATTGAGTGCATTTTCGAGTGCATTCAAATCATTATAAGGAATGATGATGTAACCGGGGGTAAATGGACCGTAATCGTTTCTTGCATCGGGATCTGTTGACATTGATACAATTGAGATGGTCCGGCCATGGAAATTTCCCTCGCAGGCGATGATTTTGGCCGCGTCCTGTTTTAAGCCTTTTTTCTTGTAGGCCCATTTACGGCAAAGCTTAAGTGCTGTTTCATCTGCCTCTGCTCCTGAATTCATAGGAAGAACCTTATCGTATTTAAAATACTTTGTTATATATTCTTCATACTCTCCAAGAACTGAATTATAGAATGCCCTGGATGTCAATGTAAGTTTTGATGCCTGGTCAGTTAAGGCTTTTATAATTGCCGGATGGCAATGTCCCTGATTTACTGCAGAATATGCTGATAAAAAGTCAAAATATCTTTTTCCGTCTACATCCCATACAAATGGTCCTTCGCCTCTTTCGAGCACAACAGGAAGAGGATGATAGTTATGAGCACCAAATTTATCTTCCCGGTTAATGTAATCCTGAATCTTCATATTGCTGATTATTAAATAGATAATATTTTGTTAAAACTGTATACAATCTTACGAAAAAATTTTCAAAATGATAGCAGACCAGCGGGTAAGGTTAATAAATTGTTGAAAGTTGCGTTTATTGCCTGAAATATAACCACCCCGGCCCGGGATGAAGTTTTATACATTAATATATTTGTGGTCCGGGCCACCCCTCCTTTGGAAAAAGGAGGGGAAATTAACTCCTAGATATACTGTCTGCTACAATTAAATTTCTCTGTGTAACTCTGTGTTCCTCTGTGGTTCTTCTGTGTAAGTTTTTAATCTCTTTGTCCCTATGTCCCTTCGTCTCTTTGTGTAAGTTTTTAATCTCTCTGTGTAAGTTTTTAATCTCTTTGTCCCTATGTCCCTTCGTCTCTTTGTCTCCCTTTCTCCCTTTCTCCCTTTCTCCCTCTTTTCTCAATCTATCAACCCCGGTCTCAGCCTCCTTGTTCGTTCCTCCGACTGCTCATGTCGCCAGGCATCAATTTTGGCAGCGTGACCTGAAATCAAGATCTCAGGAACTTTCCATCCATTGAAATCCGCTGGACGTGTATATACAGGAGGAGCCAGAAGATCATCCTGAAAAGAATCGGAGAGAGCAGATTGTTCATCCGACAATGCTCCGGGAATAAGCCGTACAATTGCATCAGTAATAGTTGCTGCCGGTATTTCGCCCCCTGAAAGTACATAGTCACCTATTGATATCTCCCGGGTTATCAGGTAATCACGAATCCTCTGATCGACCCCTTTATAATGACCGCAAAGAATTATTATGTTGTTCAGCATCGAAAGCTTATTTGCTGTTTTCTGACTGAACATTTCACCGTCAGGAGATGTATAGATAATCTCATCGTAATGTCGTTCACTTTTCAGCTTTTCAATAGCTTTAAATACAGGTTCTATCATCATTACCATACCGGCTCCGCCTCCAAAAGCGTAGTCGTCGACGCTCTTATATTTGTCAACAGTATATTCCCGAAGATTTATAATATTTATTTCAACCAGCTTTTTCTCTTTTGCTCTTTTTACGATTGAAAAATTAAATGGACTTTCGAGCAGCTCCGGTTGTACGGTCAGGATATCAATTCTCATCTGAATTTATTTTCCGTAAAAATAGTGAAAATATTGTCTTATGGTCTGATTGTCTTCTTGTCTACTGGTATCAAATTCGCCGAAAACGCAGAGGGGAAAAATTAACTTATCTTTGGCGGATGAAATGCAGAGAAGACTGTGGAGCATGTTGTGTGGCATTATCAATTTCTTCACCAATACCGGGGATGCCTGATGGGAAGGAAGCAGGAATGAGGTGTATTAATCTTCTGGATGATTACAGTTGTGCGATCTATAATGATCCGGGTTACCCGGGAGTATGTACTGGCTTCAAGGCTGAATTGGAGTTTTGCGGATCGTGCAGGGAGGAAGCTATGCGGATTCTGACAACACTATCAGAATAGGCTTTGAACACACTCCAAAGGATTGCTTCGCTGCGCTCGCAATGACAGATAACATTAAAAATATTGGATACTATTTTCCTGAAGTATAGACTATCTTGCCGCCAACAATTGTATAATCCACCTTTGTCTTCATAATTTCACTCTCAGGAATTTTCAACAGATCTTTATCAAGGATAACAATATCGGCCAGAAAGCCAGGCTTGATCATTCCTTTCCGCTCTTCCATGAATTGAGCATATGCTGATCCTAAGGTGTAAAAATTTATTGCATCTTCCATGCTGATTTTCTCTTCAGGATTCCACCCTTCTCCATCTTCCCCGAGCCTGTCTTTGCGTGTTACCGCCGCATATAATCCTTCCATCGGATTAAGAGGTTCAACCTGGTAGTCTGTGCCAAAGGCAAGCCTTGCACCAGCTTCTCTCAGGCTTCTCCATGCATAAGCGCCCTTTGCTCTTTCGGTTCCGATTCGTTTTTCGCAGAATTTTTTATCGGAGATACAATGTGTGGGTTGCATTGAAGCTATGACTCCAAGTTCTGAAAAGCGCGGGATATCGTTTAATGCAAGTGTTTGTGCATGCTCAATCCGATGCCGGGAATCCCTTTTCCCGTTTACTTCTATAGATTTTTCATACGCATTAAGAACCCAGTTATTGCCCTTGTCGCCAATTGCATGCACTCCAATCTGAAATCCATGTTTGTCGGCGGCGAGAACCATTTTTTCAAAGACTTCGTAAGGCATCATTGCCAACCCTGAAGTGGAGGGATTATCTGTAAATGGCTCAAACATTAATGCTGTGCCTGATCCAATTGTACCGTCGATAAATGCTTTCAGGTATCCAAATCTGATCCAGTTGTCATTGGAGGGATACTTCTTTTTTAATCTATCTAACTCACCAAGTTTTGTGGTATCCTCAGTGAGAAAGTCCCCTATGTCAATCCTGCAGGTGAGCAGTCCTTCGTTTTTCAATTTTCCATAAGTGCCAAAATCAGCTGTACCGGGCACTTGTACACTCGTAACTCCCAGTTCACGGGCTTCTTTCAGAGCCAGCAGATATCCCTGCCATATTCTGGCAGCTATTTCGCCGGCAGTCAGTTCCGGTTTTACCTCGCCGGTTTTGATGAGTTGCTCTGCATTCTCCTTGATAATACCTGTTGGTTCTCCAGTTAAAGGATCTTTCTGGATTACTCCCCCAAAAGGATCGGGAGTGTCTTTTGTTATTCGTGATGCCTTTAGTACATATGAATTTACCAGGACTGAATGCCCATCCGCCCTGCTTAACATCACAGGGTTGCTTGGTGATACTTTATCTATAAGCTCTTTTGTCGGCCATTTTTTGTCGTTGAACATTTCATGTTCCCAGTGTCCGCCCTGTATAAGCTCCCCAGGCTTAGATTTTGAGACCTGTTCCCTTACTTTTTCAGTGATTACTGAAGGGTCTGTTGTATAACGGAGTTCGATATAGTCAGGATCAAGCGGACCAAAATGGACATGTGCATCGTTAAACCCCGGCAAAACAAGTTGTCCGCCCGCATCTACTACCTTAGTCACACCTTTTTCAATCAATCCGGATATTTCCGATGTTGTACCGACTGAAATAATCATTTCTCCTTTGACAGCTATAGCATCTGCCATTGGTCTGTCTTTGTCGTTAGTGACAACTTTTGCATTTATTATTACCATATCAGCTTTCTCTTTTGTTGAACAAGAGTTGATTATTAACATGATGATAGTTGATAATGAGATAATTAAATTTTGCATAGAATAATGATTTCGTTCCTGAAATATAAGAATAGAAATTATAATAGACAACACCTCACTGCTCGCACCTCAAGCCTCACGCCTCACACCTCACACCTTATGCCTCACACCTGCATTTTTAACTTCTCATTAAGAATTTTGTTCATTCCCGATAGTATATCCTGTTACAAAACAGGTAATTTCGCAAAAAGATTTCAAAATGGATATTGCAATTATTGGTTATGGCAGGATGGGCCATGAAATAGAATCAATCGCCATCAAGCGTGGACATTCCATAAAACTCATTATAGACCAGTACAATGAAGATGATCTTAATGCTGTTAACCTGAAAGATATTGATGTGGCGATTGAATTCTCATCTCCCGATGCAGCAGTTGGTAATATAATGAAATGTCTGAATGAAAGGGTACCGGTAGTGTCGGGGACTACTGGCTGGCTTGAAAATTATGAAATGGTTGCTGCAGCATGTAACGATAATCAGACGTCTTTTATACACTCTTCAAATTTCAGCATTGGAGTAAATCTTCTTTTCAGAATTAATTCTGAACTGGCAAAGTATATGGAAAGATATAACAACTATAATGTTGCGATAGAAGAAGTGCATCATTTGAAAAAACTCGATGCTCCAAGTGGTACGGCAATAAGTCTTGCTGAAGGCATTATAAGAGAGAATAAAGATTATAAGGGCTGGTGTTTTGAAAAAGATGCAACAATTGATTGTGTACCGATAAAATCAGTGCGGGAAGGAATGGTAACTGGTGTTCATACTGTAACCTGGGACTCAGAGATTGATACAATCAGTCTCAAACATGAATCAAAAAACAGAAAAGGTCTTGCCCTCGGTGCGGTGGTAGCAGCCGAATATATATATACCAGAAAAGGGGTGTTCACAATGGATGATGTAATGGGATTCTGAATATTATTTATATTTTTACTGTCCTTTATAAAAAATGAATTATTATGAATGAGCATTTCACTAAAAAAAATATAAGATTTGCAATCGCAGCATTTCTTTATATTCTTGTAGTAATCTGGATAGGTAATTCCTGGTTCCTGCTAGGGTTGGCCGTTGTCTATGATTTGTATATTAGTGAAAAGGTTAACTGGACTTTCTGGAAAAAAAGACATGGGAAAAATAGTGCTTTTATAGAATGGCTGGATGCATTAATCTTCGCTGTCATAGCTGTTTCCCTTATAAATATTTTCTTTTTTCAGAATTACAGGATTCCCACTCCCTCTATGGAGAAGTCACTGCTTGTTGGTGATCATCTCTTTGTAAGCAAACTGGCTTATGGTCCCAGAATGCCTAATACCCCGATTGCTTTTCCGTTCACCCAGAATACTATGCCGCTGACGAATGGTCAATCATGGTCAAATCTTGTACTTTGGAAATATAAGCGTCTTGCGGGTGGTGGAAAAGTAAAAAACAATGATCCGATAGTTTTTAATTTTCCTGCAGGTGATACAGTTATTCTCGAAGAACCAGCTATAACTTATTATGAGATTGTAAGACGAAGAGCATCAGAATTGAAATCGATGTACAACGGACCATTGAAGAAACCGGCTTACTTTCTTCAGAATGCAAGAAATGAAATCAGGGATAGATACACTGTTGTTTATCGTCCGGTTGACCGACGTGATAATTATGTAAAAAGATGTATAGGAATACCTGGTGACACTGTTACTATCAAAAGCGGAACCTTGTATGTTAACGGCAAAATTGTTCCGGATAATGGAACGCAACAGACTACTTATGCGGTAAGCACCAACGGAACATCAATTAATCCTAAAGCTTTCGAACGTCTCGGTATTTCATTATCTGATCAGACTATGATGTCAGGTTCAGTTTACCTTTTACCATTGACAAAGGGAAACGCAGCTACAATATCAAAATTTACTAATGTTTCCGAAATTACACCTGTATTTACCAGCAAGGATAAGTATGAGCCTCATATTTTCCCTTTCAGTCCAGTTTATGGATGGAATGAAGATAACTATGGCCCTATATGGATACCTGTGAAAGGACGTACGGTTACCATTGATACATCTAATCTTTGCCTTTACGAACGCATTATCGATGTGTATGAAAATAATGATCTGAGAGTTGAAGGAAGTACTATTTATATAAATAATAAACCTGCAGTCAGCTACACATTTAAAATGAACTACTACTGGATGATGGGTGATAACCGTCATAACTCGGCAGATTCGAGATATTGGGGCTTTGTTCCTGAAGATCATATTGTAGGGAAACCAAAGTTTATCTGGCTCTCGCTGGATAAGGAAGCAAAAGGCTTAAAGAGCATAAGATGGAGCAGGATGTTTACGAGAGCTAAATAACTATGTACATTAAAGCGAAGTCTGAAGACTTCGCTCAGCATATAACACACGTACGACGCTCGTCGAAGTCTTCAGACTTCGTCGGTATAGCTCGAAAAGTACGGTAGTATTTAAACTCGAATAGTAATTAATAAATGCATATGAATCGAAGTCTGAAGACTTCGCTTTAATGTATAACACCTTAAATTCACGTAGTACATAAAATAAAAAGGACAGCCGAAGCATGTCCTTTTTATTTTATTATCTACGTTTTCCTTACTTAACTGTCTCAACGATAGCTTTGAAAGCTTCAGGATGGTTCATAGCAAGGTCGGCAAGGGTTTTTCTGTTTAATGTAATACCTTTTTTATCAAGCTTCCCGATAAATTCTGAGTAGCTCATGTCGTATTGACGAACACCGGCGTTTATTCTCTGAATCCATAAAGCCCTGAAAAGGCCTTTCTTTCTCTTTCTGTCGCGGTACGCATAACCCATCCCTTTATCGAGGGTGTTTTTTGCTACCGTTATGACGTTTCTTCTTGAACCGAAGTTCCCTTTTGTTGCTTTAAGAACCCTTTTTCTTCTGGCTCTTGAAGCTACTGAATTGACTGATCTTGGCATAACTCATTTTTTTTGAATGTCAGCGGTTCTTCAACTGTCGAACTCTTAATGCTGAACAATCTGTTAGTACTATAATTAATTTTTTATCAATGCTTTCAAACAACTATTTCATTGCAAGCAACAGCTTAACGTTTTTAAGGTCTGTTTTGTGTACCTGACCGGCATATGTAAGATTTCTCTTACGTTTTGTTGATTTTTTTGTCAGGATGTGGCTTTTAAATGCATGTTTGCGCTTGATCTTTCCTGTTCCGGTCAGAGAAAATCTTTTCTTTGCACCCGGATTCGTCTTCATTTTTGGCATCTCTCTTGTTCAGTATATTTAAATAAACTATTTTTTCTTTTTAGGTGAAAAAGATACGATCATCCTTTTGCCCTCAAGTCGTGGAAGTTGTTCCACTTTTCCATATTCTTCAAGATCGTTGGCAAAACGTAGGAGTAACACTTCACCCTGTTCCTTAAACAATATTGATCTTCCTTTGAAAAACACATAAGCTCTCACTTTTGCGCCTTCTTCGAGGAATTTCATAGCATGCTTCAGCTTGAAATTATAATCATGATCGTCGGTATTCGGACCGAATCTGATTTCTTTAACAACAACTTTTGAAGCCTTAGCCTTTATCTCTTTTTGTTTTTTCTTCTGCTGATAAAGGAATTTCTGATAGTCAACTATCCTGCATACCGGTGGATCAGCATTTGGAGAAATTTCAACCAGGTCCAGTTCCAGTGAATCAGCAAGCTTAAGCGCGTCCTGAATACTCATTACATCAGCTTCTATTTCTTCACCGACTACTCTGACCATTTTCGCAGTGATACGATGGTTGATTTTGTGAGCCGGCTGGGTTATCCTTGCCGGGCTTCGCCTGATTGGTAAAGCTATAACTGTTTCCTCCTTATTTTAATTAATACTAAAGTAAACTCTTTATAGTGCATTAAACTGCAGTTTCATTCTTGATTTCAGAATTTATAAAATTAATAAATTCTTCAACTTTCATAGTGCCTTTATCGCCTTCTCCCTGCTTTCTGACAGATACTGTACCACTTTCTACTTCCTTTTCACCAATGATAAGCAGGTATGGAATCCTCTTTAATTCGTTATCCCTGATCTTCTTACCTATCTTTTCGCTTCTGTCGTCAATAAGTGTGCAAATATCGGAATTATTTAGGATTTCCAAAACTTTTGCACCATATTCATTGAATTTTTCACTTATCGGCAATACAACAGCCTTATCAGGTGCCAGCCAGAGTGGAAATTTGCCTGCTGTATTCTCAATAAGAATTGCAACAAAACGCTCCATGGAACCGAAAATAGTACGATGGATCATCACTGGTCTGTGTTTCTGATTGTCGCTGCCATTATAAGTCAGATCAAATCTCTCGGGAAGGTTATAATCGACCTGTATTGTGCCAAGCTGCCATTTTCTACCGATCGCATCTTTTACCATGAAATCGAGTTTTGGGCCATAGAATGCCGCTTCACCAGTCACCACAGTAGTCTCAAGATTCTTTTCTGCCGCAACTTCAATAATATCACGTTCTGCTCTTTCCCAGTTTTCATCTGTTCCAATATACTTTTGCTTATTATCAGGGTCACGGAGTGAGACCTGAGCTGTAAAGTCATTGAAATTAAGGACCTTGAATATATATAAAATAAGATCAATGATACTCTTGAATTCATCACGCAGCTGATCATGTCTGCAAAAATGATGAGCATCATCCTGTGTAAAGCTTCTTACTCTTGTCAACCCGTGCAATTCTCCGCTCTGTTCATATCGGTATACTGTTCCGAATTCTGCCATACGGTACGGCAGATCTTTGTAGGAGTGGGGTGTAGCGTTAAATATCTCGCAGTGATGAGGGCAGTTCATTGGTTTCAGCATAAACTGTTCACCTTCCTGAGGTGTTGAAATAGGCTGAAACGAATCTGCTCCATACTTTTCAAAATGGCCCGATGTCTTATATAGATTTACATTTCCGATATGAGGTGTGGTAACAATTTTATATCCTCTTTTTCTTAATTCTTTTGTAAGAAATGTAATAAGATTTTGTCGTACGTCAGAACCTTTTGGCATCCACAATGGTAATCCCATTCCAACTTTTTGCGAGAAGGTAAAGAGTTCCAGCTCCTTGCCAATACGGCGATGGTCTCTTCTTTTTGCTTCTTCAAGAAATACAAGATACTCATCGAGAAGCTTTTGTTTAGGGAATGTTATACCATATATCCTTGTCAGCATCTTGCGATTCTCATTTCCTCTCCAGTATGCTCCTGCAACACTTAGAAGCTTGATCGCTTTCATCGGTTCAGTTGTTGGAAGATGAGGACCACGGCATAAATCTGTAAAATTGCCCTGTGTATAAAGAGTAATAGTACCATCCTGCAACTCGCTTATGAGCTCGGTTTTATATTCATCACCTTTTTTTGTAAAAAAATCGAGAGCGTCCTTTTTACTTATGTCGCGACGAGTATATGTAAGATTTTTGGCTGCGAGTTCCTTCATCTTGTTTTCAATAGTAACAAGATCAGCCTCTGTGATTGGTTTGTCGTTGCCCGGGTCAACATCGTAATAGAAACCATTTTCGATAGCTGGTCCGATACCGAATTTCATCCCGGGATAAAGTGCTTCCAACGCTTCTGCCATAAGATGAGCAGAAGAATGCCAGAAAGCGTGCTTCCCCTCAGCATCTTCCCATTTGTGAAGTTTTATTTTCGCATCTGTATTGATCGGTCTGGCAAGATCCCATACTTCGCCATTTACAGTTGCAGAATATACCTCTTTTGCCAGACGCGGACTTATCTGTTCGGCTACTTCAAGACTGCTGATACCCTCTTTGTATTCTCTTGCTGATCCGTCAGGAAAAGTTATCTTTATCATTCTAAGCGCTTATTTTTATGGAGTGCAAAGATAGGGATATTTTTGGAAAAAGGATAAGGTTAAGGATAAGGTTAAGGCTAAGATTTCTCAACCTTAACCTTAACCTCAACCTAACAAGATGCAACAATATGTCTGAAAAATTGTCTTAAATAATATATGGCATGTTTTTTGAAATTACAATTCTGAATAATTAAAATTTAAAAGATGAAACGAATAACCTACATTTTTCTGTCACTGTCACTTATCCTTTTTTCATGTCACAAAAGTCCGGAGTCAATATTCTCTGTGGATAATTCTGCCCCGGAAGTGGGTCAGACAGTGTTTTTTAATAATAACTCACATAATGGCGATAGTTTTGAATGGGACTTTGGAGATGGTTTTATTTCCAAAGAAAGTAATCCAACACATGTTTTTACAGCAACAGGTTCATATGAGGTAACTTTAAAAGTAACTGCAAATGGTGGTTCAACAGATGCCTCAAGCCTGAGTATAAATGTATTAGTTCCAACATTACTTGTGGTTGAAGTAATGGAATATTTCTCTGACGCTGTGGTTCCGGATGCAAGTGTTCTTCTTTATTCTACTTTGAAAGATTGGAATGATCAGAAAAATAGTGTTAATGAGGCATTTACGGATGCAGACGGGATTGCGGTATTTTCAAATCTTGATCCATACGTATATTATGTTGACGTATGGGAAGCGACACACGATAATTATCAATTAGCAAATGAAGATGTAGGATTTATACGGACACCTGAAGTAATGACCAATAAGATTACCAGTTTCGCTGCTTATGTTGATATAGTCAATCATACTGCAGGCATTAGCAGGAACAGGGAAATGGTTGTTAAGAAAATGGGAAGAAAAGCCAGTGATAAAAATCTTATTCCGGGCTTCTCCGGGTCGTGGCAGGATTTGCTTAAGAGACGGGTTTCGAAATGACCTCTTAAAAAATTTACAAATTTAATTTTCATATCGCCAGGTCCTGAACCCGGCGATATCTTTGTAGGGACATGCCATGGCATGTCCCTACAAAACGTTTTTATACCTCATAATTCCACCTAAATATAAACCAATGTAACGGAAACTGGGCCACGTCATGAATCATTCGCCAATTGCAGCTTTGTTCAGTGTATAATGATTTCCATCCCAAATGATTATCATGAAATGTATAAATGATTTAAGTGCAGTTATTTTAATCGGCCTCAGTGTTTCGTTTGCCCCGGGGATGATCACCGATTTGGTGTGTCTGTAGGGCCACGCCATGGCGTGGCCCTACATTGTATGTTGGTGACCAGTACGGACATGCCATGGCATGTCCCTGCACAATTTATTTTTTCATCACCCTATCCAATTCCTTCTTAATAATTTCAGTCCAGACTGCATACCCCTGTGCTGTCAGGTGCAGTTTATCTTCCCGGAATAATTCAGGTTTTGGCATTCCATTATTATCCATGAAGGCATTGCTGGTAGAAATGAAATAAGTATTCTTATTTTTTGTGCAGATATCTTTAATAAGTGCATTTCCTTTCTGTATAGCAGGCCAAACCTTCCCTCTCGATTGGGTAGGGGTAATCTCTATCCAGAAAACAGGCGTTACCGGATGGCTCTTTCTGATCGTTTTAAGTACATTCCCGAATAATCTTGCCACTTCATCAGGAGATTTATCCTGATCAGAACCTGTGATATCATTTGCTACAAAAATTACAATTGCCTTACATGGATGAACGTCGAAAATCCGATGAGCATATACAGCCAGATCACTGAGCTTTGAACCCCCAAAGCCTCTTTGAATAACACTGTATGGCGACATATCTCTTCCAAGCGTTTCCCAAAGCCTTATGCTTGAACTTCCTGCGAATAATATTGCATCATCAGGATATTTTTCGCTTTTGTCAAGTTGTTCGAATTTCTGAATGTCGTTTTCCCATGATAGGACTTCAGGAAGATTGCGATATTTCCTCACCGGGGAACAGGAAAGAATTGCTATGGATAGCAATAAAAGAAGATATCTGTGCATTTTTATTGATTTAAGTAGATTCAAAAATAGTATTTATTTTTTATCAGATATCATAGAAAACGGCAGTAAAATTTGCCTATGAACATTAAAAGGATTATAATAAATTTTTCAAAAAAAAAAGTTACGTTTGTAATGAATATACGCTAATTCTTCACTTTCAATTAAAATAAGATGTCAAAAAGCCGGTTATTTTTAACAAAGCCACTTCCCCAGTTATTCAGCGAATCTCAGGAATCAGGTGGCCTGAATAGATCTCTAACAGCACTTAATCTCACCACATTAGGAATTGGTGCTATCATTGGAGCCGGTATTTTTGTACTCACCGGACAGGCTGCAGCACAATATGCCGGTCCAGGTATTGTTTTGTCATTTATTATTTCAGGG
>JBBRSO010000033.1:0-29829 GCA_038245405.1 Bacteroidales bacterium | reverse complement strand
CTGTGCAGGTGAGTCAGATATGTTTCTCTGATTCTTATGAAAGATGATTTTTCAGGTCATCGGGTGACCTTAATGAAAAGACATTGGGATAATTACTTTTATCTGCCTCATCTGCAAGAAATCCTCCTACAAGGATCTTCTGTTTCGAGAAAGTAGTGCTGAGGTCTTTAAGATATTCCCGTGGACTGGTTAAGGACATTGCTGAAACTGTACCTGTAACCAGGATATCTGATTGCCATTTTTCATTTACATCAATCACCGATTCAATGGGGGTCGTTTGGCCCAGATAAATCACCTCATATCCCATCATGTTAATCAGATAGGCATAAAAAAGAAGACTTAATTCATGTAGCTCATTATCAGGCAAATACATTATTACTCTCTGTTTTCCTCTACTATCTGACACGATAAGGGAATCAATTGCAAAAATTAGCCGGCTACGGAAAATATTTGAGATAAAATGCTCTGCCCCGGTATTTACAAAACCTGTCTGCCACAATATACCCACTCTCCTGAGAAATGGAAAGACTAAACCAGTGAAAGTCGCTTCAAAACCATTATTTATTATTGACTTGAGAAGAATCTCATTAACAGCATGTTTATTAAAGCTAATCATCGCCATTATCATGGAATCTATCCCGGTGTTGTAGTTTTCAAAATCTTTTGTAAGAACCGAAGCTTTCTGCTCAATCTCTGATTGTGATAATGCTGCAATCTGGGATATTTTTATGCCAGAGCGATAAAGGATGGAGATATTTAACAGATGTCTGAGGTCATCATCATCATACCATCTCCTGTTTGTTTTGGTACGGTGTGCTTTAAGTAAATGATAACGTCTCTCCCATACCCTTAAGGTAGCTGCCAGTATGCCTGTAAGCTTTTCAAGTTCGGAGAGTGAGTAATGTCCCATTTTGATAAAAATACACTTTCTATATGTAATTAAGAATAAGAGAGTCATATTTGTTTTCCAAATAAAAAATATGAGGCTGGTTCACAATTTGTTTTTTATGGATTAGCTGGTTAACCGGTAAGTTCCGTTTTAGACAATGGCTAAATATTTGTAGACAAAACTTATTAATTTTGCTGAATGAAATTAACAAGGTTATTCATAGAGTTTTTCGCAAGTGAAAAAGCAGGGGGCTTACTGTTAATTTTTGCCACATTATTCTCACTTATCCTTGCAAATTCTTCACTACAGACAGGTTACCAAAACTTCTGGAACCTTAATTTGGGAGGACATGACCTTGTACATTGGATCAATGATGGGCTGATGACGATTTTTTTTCTGCTTATTGGGTTGGAGCTGGAACGTGAAATATATATCGGGGAACTATCAGAAATAAAAAATGCTTCACTCCCGGTATTTGGAGCAATTGGAGGCATGTTGATTCCTTTTGGTTTATATTTTTTGTTAAATCATGGAACTAATGCGATATCTGGTTTCGGTATTCCAATGGCAACCGACATAGCTTTTGCTATTGGGATTTTATCCCTTCTCGGGAACCGGGTGCCCTCATCTTTAAAAGTATTTCTGACAGCATTGGCTGTAATTGATGATTTAGGAGCAATTATTGTAATAGCTATTTTTTATTCCAAATCGTTGGTATTGTTAAATTTGCTTATTGCACTCTCAATATTTGCTCTTCTGCTGGTTCTTAACAGAATGAAAGTTCGCAACCTGTTTCCATATATAGTCGGTGGAGTTATTATGTGGTATTTTATGTTGCACTCCGGAATTCATGCAACAATTACAGGAGTTTTACTGGCATTTACAATTCCATTTGGGAATGGCGATGAGAGATCTCCCTCATTTATCGTTCAACATCATATACATAAACCTGTGGCTTTTATTATACTCCCGGTCTTTGCTCTGGCAAATACTTGTATACCGCTGGGAAACAACTTGCTTAATGGAATTGGCCAGACTTACAGCCTGGGTATTATTGCAGGGTTGTTAGTTGGAAAGCCTCTGGGTATCTTTCTTTCGGCATTTATCGCAACTTCTTTAGGGCTTGCTGTTTTGCCGGGGGAACTAAGCTGGAAGACAATTTTTGGAGCAGGAATATTGGGAGGTGTAGGATTTACAATGTCAATTTTCATTTCGCTCCTGGCATTTAATGATCCTGAAATTATAAACAACTCAAAAATAGCGATTCTCCTGGCATCATCGATTGCCGGGATTCTTGGTTTAGTCTGGCTAAAATTTTCTTTAAAACGTAGCCAGTTACCCTGACTCCATCTCAGAATCAAAATTTAGCAGATCAGGATTCCCTTTAAACCATCTCCTCATTTCTTGGCCTCTATTGCAAACTGGCGATCATTGTCCTGACTTCTGACGCTTCGGCTTTTTTCGAAAAACTTTATTTTTAAATATCAGATTATAAGCTATATAGTTGTTGTATTTTTATGATTTTACCACACTAATTCCTATTTTTTCGGTATGTTTTCAGTACGAGTCAGGTCCTGACTTGTGAAGGTAAGCAGAATTAATGCGATTAAACAATAACTCCCCTTTTCACATCTCTGAACATCAAAAAAGATGATCTTATGGTTCTGAAAGAAGCCACGAAGTGGCTTAATATGAATAACCCCTGGCGCAGCCAGGGGTACGGCTAACCTCCTGATCTTAAGCCCTGAAAGGGCTTAAGATAATTGGAAATAATAAAGTAAATGAGTAATTTAGTCTTCTCTCGCTACAGTATTAATTTAAAATTTTGTTAAATGTCAAGCTATCGTCAACATCTGTATCACATTGTTTTCAGAACGAAGGACAGCCTGCCAACAATCAGACAGAATAATGCTCATGAACTCTATTCGTATATTACAGGGATAACCAGGCAAAAAAATAGTCACCTGTATCGTATTAATGGAATTGAAAATCACCTTCATATTCTTACAGATATGAATCCATCTATTGCTCCCATAGATTTTGTGAAGAACATCAAAGTATCTTCCTCGATCTGGATGAAAAAAAGCAATTTATTTCCTGCATTTAATGGATGGGCAGTTGGTTATGGCTCTTTTACCTGTTCGTATATGGATATAAACAGGCTAATTGAATATATAAAGAATCAACATGAGCATCATCAAAAAAATTCATTTGAGCAGGAGTATAGAAAACTTCTTCTGGACTACGGTATAACGCCAGATGAAAAGTTTTTCCCATAATTAATATATTCAGCTCCTTCAGAGCTGGAAAGCTTGGTGGTCATTAACCCCTGGCTTCGCCAGGGGTTATTAATATTTGGCTCTTTCAGAGCCTGCTATAGCCAAGAACCGTTTCGTATGCACAAATTATCTTATCACATAAAATAACCTGCCATAGCTGCTCTACCGCTCTAATCGTCAGAAGTCGGGATGAAGATCAAATTGTGTCCCGAATAAAGACCTTGACAATGTTTGGAACAGTTTTTGTTATAATTGATTAATAATCATAGACTGATATTATGAAATTACCAATCAGATTACTCGTTTTGGCTTTGTTCTTTGGATTAATAGGGTGTGAAAAGAGTGCAGATAATCCTGCTGTGGAGGAATATATAAATCAATTAAAATCAAATTCCTATACTGCAGATGAATTACCAGCATTCAAAACCACTGATATTGACGCTTTATTGAAATTCAGGAATGAAACACTGCTGATAAAGAATTTCCCTTTAAACCCTATCTCCTCATATCTTGGCCCCGATTGCAAACTGGGGATCATTGTTTTATGGACCATTGAATCCATCAGGGTCCAGGAAATAAAGAGTGAACATTTAACCGGCCGGTTCCCATCACAGAATCCAATTCTTGCTTTAAGGACTTCAACTGATATGAAGTTAGTTTTTGACGCTAATTCGCATAAGGAAGCAGCAAAATCATATTATTACTGGTGGCATGCAATTTATATCTTCACCGACAAAATGAAAACTGATCCTCTTGAAGAATCTGATTATGAATGGCATTAATCATCTATGACATGACTTCACTTTTCTAAACCTTATCATTCTCAATCCTTATTCTGACAAATGACTCCGGATAGTTAAGGTTTATAAAGTCGATAAGCCTTTCTCTGATTTCGGCTCTCAGATCCCAGTTTTTTGAAGCGTTGGTACTGCTTAGCAATATCCTGATTTCCTTACTTCTTTCGGTTGTGTTAGTTACCTGAACATTTAATGTACGGCCATCCCAGTCGCTATTATTTTTAACCATATCAGGTAATATTTTTCGAATAGCATCAACAGGGAAACCATAGTCAAGATATAAGAAAAATGTACCTGTTATATCAGAGGTTGTGCGAGATAGTATTTATAAAATTTATAATTTTACTTTAATTTTAAGTAAATTGTCAGCCGAACCAATCATTGGATATGAATAAAGAATTCCATTTTGACAGATTAGTAATTGCGGCGTACAGATTACCATTCAAATTCATTAAAACAAGAAAAGGTTATTCTGCTGTTCAAAATTCCGGTGGTCTGGTTTCTGCCATCCTTTCTTTATCAGAGAACTTCAAAAAAAAAAACAGTGATACATTTAAGGGGAAGATTTTGTGGAGTGGTTTATCTGACAACCTCAATGATGATTTTGTCGAAAAAAAATATGAAAATGAGTATTTTGATATCGCCCCTGTTTACCTCACACAGCATCTGAATGACTTGTATTACAGCGGGTTCTGTAATGATCTGATATGGCCATTATTTCATTATTTTCCTACATACAGCGTATTTAATCCAAAGTACTTTGAAGCTTATAAGGAAGCTAATTCGAAGTTTTGCGATGAAATAATAAAATTTGTTAAGCCGGGTGACTTTATATGGGTTCACGACTATCAATTAATGCTCCTGCCTGAGATGATCCGGGCAAAAGTGCCTGAAGCAACTATCGGCTTTTTCCTCCACATTCCGTTTCCTTCATTTGAATTATTCAGATTAATACCCCGAAGTTGGAGGGAAGCTATGATTAAAGGAATGCTTGGTTCTGACCTGATAGGGTTTCATACTCATGACTATGCCCAGAATTTTATCAAGTCAGTTAAAAGAACAACCGGGCTGGAATGCCGGCAGAATATAATATATACTCAAAACAAACTTGTCAAAGCAGATGCGTTCCCAATTGGAATTGATTATGAAAAATTTAATGCAGCTTGCCTGAATAAAGATGTTTTAACTGAAAAACAAAAAATCAGAAATAATCTGGTCGGTCAAAAACTTATTTTCTCAGTCGACAGGCTTGACTACTCCAAAGGTCTACTCTTAAAGTTAAATGGCTTTGAAACATTCCTTGAGACCTATCCGGAATGGCATTCGAAAGTTGTCTTCAATATGGTAATTGTTCCATCTCGCGACAACATTGCGAAATATAAGGACATGAAAAAGGAGATTGAATCAACTGTCGGCCGGATTAATGGAAAATATGGCTCATTAGCATGGCGCCCTATTATCTACCAGTACAAGTCATTATCTTTTCATGAGCTGGTAGCTCTGTATGATTTAAGTGATGCAGGACTTATAACTCCATTACGTGATGGGATGAATCTTGTCGCTAAAGAATACATTGCCTGCCAGATAGAAAACAAAGGTGTTTTGATCCTGAGTGAAATGGCTGGTGCATCTGCAGAGTTGAATGAAGCCCTTATTATTAATCCGGTTGATAATATTGAAATGGCAGAAGCAATATTTAAGGCTCTTGAAATGAAACCTGATGAAAAACTAATTCGTCTTGAAAGAATGCAAGCCCGGATTTCAAGCTACACCGTATTTGCCTGGGCTTTAGACTTTTTTAATCAGACATTGGAAATAAAGAAACAACAATACCTCACCAATGTACGATTGATCAACAAAACCATTTCAGCACAGATTATTTCTGATTACATGAATGCCTCCAGAAGGATTCTTTTTCTGGATTATGACGGAACATTAGTTTCTTTTGGAAAATTTCCGGAACAGGTTACTATTGAAAAGAAAACACTTTCGATAATTAAAAAGCTAACTAAAGATCTTAAAAATCAAATTGTTATTATAAGCGGACGAACAAGAGATTTTCTTGAAAAAGAATTTAAAGGTGTAAATGTTACTATGGTAGCTGAACATGGTTATTTTATTAAAAAAGTAAAAGGCAAATGGGAATCATCCATAAATACTGACTCACAATGGAAAGAGACAGTGCGGCCTATTCTGGATGAATATGTAAGCAGGTGTAATGGAACATTTATAGAAGAAAAAACCGGCAGTATTGCCTGGCACTACAGAAACGCTGATTCTGATTTTGCTCAGTTACGTCTGCATGAATTACGTGATGATCTATCGGAAGTGATAAGACATAAAACCGAATTCGAAATTCTCGAGGGTAAAAAGGTTATTGAAATAAAAAGTGGAAAATATGATAAAGGTGAAGCAGCAAAGAGGCTGATTAAAAACAGAAAGTTCGACTTTGTTCTTGCCGCCGGTGATGATAAAACAGATGAATCCCTTTTCAAAGCCTTGAATGATAAGGGCTTCACCATTCGTATCGGCTTAAGTCCCTCTATTGCAAAATATAATACTTCTGACCTATTTCAGTTCCATGATTTGCTTAAAGACTTTGTGAAGTAATTATATATTACCGGAATCTGGAGGATCCAATTTGATGTTAAAACTGAAGGCTACCGAATTAATAGCGTTTTGTAAGTTTAAAATTTTTATCACATGCCTTGTGGTTGTGTATTGCTCCAACCTTTCAACAACCAATGGACAAATACTAAAAGATACCACTTCATTAAACCTTGTCAGGAAAGGAATTGAATGCATTTATGATCAGCAATTCAATTCTGCACATGAGATATATGATAAGATCAACAGGATGTATCCCGAACATCCTGTGGTAATATTCTTCAGGGGAATGATGACTTACTGGGAGAATTACCCATTGCTGACAGGATCTGCTGCAAGTTCTTCTTTTGAAAAAGATATGAGAACCTGTATTGAGTTTAGCGGTAAAAAGACAAAAGCACATGATTATGCAGAATTTTTACTGGCAAACCTCTGCGCCAGAGGAATACTAATAACATATTATTCAGATAATGGGCTAAACAGCAATGTATTTCACCTTGCCTCCAGTACTTATCGCTACATCAGGCAGTCATTCAGTTATACTTCTGACTATTCTGATTTCTTTTTTTTTACCGGACTTTACAACTATTACCGTGAAGTTTATCCAAAAGTTCATCCGGCATATAAACCTCTCGTTTTTCTTTTTCCAAAGGGTAACAGGGAATTGGGACTAAAAGAGCTTCATAGTTCAGCTTCAAATTCTCTGTTGTTAAAAGCGGAATCATATTCCATTCTCTCATATATTTTCATGAGCTATGAAAATGACTATTTACAGGCTTTTTCCTACAGCAGGAATCTTCATGAGTTATATTCTGCAAATCTTGAGTTCCTTGCTGAATATATAAAAAACCTTATCCTTATCCGACATTATAACGAAGCGGATGATCTGATAAAGTCATCCTTGAACAGTGAAAGCAACCCTTATTACAAAGCACAGGTATCCATTTTTACCGGAATAATAAAAGAGAAAGAATTCCACCAATACACTCTTGCCAATGAATATTATAATCGCGGGATAAAGGAGCTTTCTGTTTTCGGTGCTCTTGGCAACGAATATTCCGCTTATGCATATTTTGGGCTAAGCCGTATCTGCAAATTGAATGGATACATGGCAAACATGAAGACTTACAGAAAAAAAGCTCTTGAAAAAGCTGACATAAAAAAAATTAATTTTGATGAATAATCAATAAATTACTTTGAAAAAATTTGACACTGAAGTCCGCCTTGCCCGTGAAATGAGTACCCTGGACGCTACCCTGATTGGCGTGGGAGCAATGATCGGTGCCGGTATATTTGTTCTTATAGGGATAGCTGCAGGGGTAGCAGGTCCTGCTCTGCTGCTCACGTTTATCCTTAATGGTATAATCGCCTGGCTAACAGCAATGTCTTATGCCGAACTGGGTTCTTGCTATCACGATGCAGGAGGCGGCTATCTATGGGTAAAAGAGGGATTGCCAAAATGGAACGGTTTTCTCTCGGGCTGGATGAGTTGGTTTGCCCATGCAGTAGCCTGCAGTTTATATGCCCTGGGGTTTGGAGCATACTTTCAACACGTACTGACTGAATTCTCGATAACAATGCCTCAGTGGGGATTTTTCTCCCCTCAGAAAATTCTGGCTGCTTCGACTGCAATTCTTTTCGCATATGTTAATTTTCGCGGAGCATCTGAAACAGGAAAAATCGGTAATCTTGTTACAATAACAAAAATCATCATTTTGTTAATCTTTATCGGTTTCGGACTTGAGCTTATAATCCGCCAGGGGGATTGGCGCACTACTTTCAGTCCATTTCTGCCTCACGGTTTCGGAGGAGTATTCAGAGCAATGGGATTAACTTTTATTGCTTTTCAGGGATTTGAAGTGATTGCACAAAGCTCCGAAGAGATTAAGAATCCGAAAAAAAATATCCCAAAAGCAGTCTTCCTTTCTCTGATAATTGTTATCCCAATATATTTACTCGTGGCTTTTGTAGCGATTGGCACTGTAAAACCAGAAGGAATGACACCCTGGGATTATCTTGCACAACAAAAAGAAACTGCGCTTGTGAATGTCGCACGCAACTTTTTTGTCGGAGGTGGGGTTATGATCCTTATCGGGGGTCTTATCTCTACAATTTCTGCTCTTAATGCTACTATATATTCCTCTTCACGTGTCGCTTTCGCTATGGGCCGTGATCGAAATTTTCCCGGTTTTTTCAGTAAGGTTCATCCAAAAAATCATACACCTCACTGGAGTATACTTGTCTCTCTCGTTATAATAATTGTAATGGCAGTCTCATTACCTATTGAAGATGTTGCCAGTGCAGCAGACATTATGTTTCTGCTTCTCTTTTTACAGGTGAATATTGCAATGATAAGACTAAGAAAAAAAAGGCCGGAACTCGACCGCGGTTTTTTTGTGCCGTTATTTCCCTACATTACCATTGCCGGTATACTTATGCTTCTGTTTTTGGCGATTAATATGCTTTATTATAGCCTCACAGCATGGATTGTAACTATTATTTGGGTTTCTATCGGGTTAATGGTTTACAAATTCTATTCAGCTAACCGTGAGATTGAACATGTAAGGAAGATCACCAATCTGGAAAGGATTTCAAAAAAAGATTATACCATACTTGTTTGCTTATCTCTTTCCGATAATGTTTCAAGTATGTCTGATATTGCGTTCGCAATTGCAAAGAGGCACAATGCAGAAATAATTTTTCTAAACGTTGTGGAGCTTAGTGAAGATAAAAAATTGATGATAGGTCTTACTGACACAAGTTCCGTAAACACTATTCTTGATCAGGCGCAGAATCTCGCAGATAAAGCTGGTATTCAATCGAAATCGATTATCAGGATCTCACATCGCATATCAAGCGGAATTGTTGATACAGCTTCAGAAGAAAGGTGTAATTTCATACTCACCGGGAGAAATAAAACAAGTGGTTTTTCATCGAGATTTTTTACATCAGCAATGGATAACCTGTTACAGAAGACAACAAATGAAGTTGCTATTCTGCACGGAACAATAGAGAAAGGTAATATCAGGAATATTCTGATCCCGTACAGCGGAGATATTCACACCAGGCTGGCAGTTGAAATTTCCCCTGCATTAAGTGAATATTATAATGCCAGGGTTACTATTGCAGTTGTCTTCAATCCTGAGAAATCTAGTGTTGACAAACAGAAAATAGTTGATAATATTAATTCGATTCTGAATGAAAACGGGTTATCAGCACAGATTGAAACCATTACCGACAGTGATATCCTGAGTGGAATCTTAAAATTATCGAGGAATTCAGATCTCCTGGTTATGGGTGGAAAATCAGGAGATTTCATTGAGCTGCTATTTGCAAAATCACTGGCCAGGGAAATTACCGAACAGGTTCATTGTCCGGTCCTCTGGTTAAAAGAATATGAGGAACGGAAATCTTTCCTTATTTCTCTTTTCAAATCTCAAAAAATAACCTGAACATATGGAAATAAATATCAAAGATCAATTCAGCAGTTTTGCTAACAGCCTGATTGCTTATTTACCAAATTTAGTTGGCGGAATAATCCTGATTCTTTTAGGCTGGCTTGTGGGCTGGATAATCAAAAGAATATTGGTGCAGCTTTCAGTATTGCACATTGACCGCTTTTTAAAACGGTCACGCTTCAGTACGGATTTCGCGAAAGCCGATGTACGATTCAGCCTTTATAACTTCATCGGGAACATAGGCTTTACTATCATTTTTTTGATTTTTCTTGATTTTGCCCTATTAACCTGGAAACTAAATATACTATCAGACCTTTTGGCTGAAGGGATCCTCTTTTTACCAAAGGCTATAATTGCACTTATTATTGTTGGAATAGGATGGTTCCTGGCTTCATTAGCTCAATTATCCGTTATGAAAACACTTCATCGTGAAGAAATTCCAAGAGCTTCTCTAATTTCAAGATTTATCAAGAGCATCCTGCTTATTTTCTTTTTTTCGATTTCGCTTGTTGAACTTGATGTAGCAAAAGAAATTGTTATAATCGGATTCGGTACCATATTTATAACTCTTGGGGCAATAACAGTTGTAATAACTTCAATTGGCGGCAGGGATTTTCTGAAAAAGCTTGATAACTCACAAAAAGATGAAAAACCCGATAAATTATGACATTTTTAAACTAGCCGAATGAGATGAACCTCCTTTCACCATAATCATAATAACATCTTTGTGAATCGGAATTTCCCCCATTGACCAGATCTCAGAATGAATTAATCGCTCTTTTTAGTCGGGATAATGAAAAGCGGTATTTTGCTATGATGCAAAACTTTCTCTGTTACGCTACCCATTACAATGTTTTCAAGCCATTTCTGACTATGAGATCCAAGAACGATAATATCTGCATGAGTCTCTTTTGCTGTATCCATAATAGTTTCCGCAAAGTCACCTTCTTTAACCATTGTTTGAATAGTTTTGTCGCCCAGGTGCTGTTTTGATTTGTCAAGATATTGCAAAGCTGCATTCTTCAGTCCTTCAATACTATCAAGAACCATAGGACTCACATCAGTAAAACCATTAAACCCCATTATCGGAGAATATCCCGATGTGGCATAAAAAACAGGATCTGTTATTACATGCAACAAGGTCACTTCAGCATCCATGGATTTTGCCAGTGAAAAGCCTCCCTCAGCCACTTTTTGTGCTGTTGGATTATAATCCATAGCAATCAATATTTTTTTCATATTAATTGTTTTCATTTTGTTTATATATTTCGTTTAAGTATGAGATAACTTTTATAATACTAATGATGATCTGCTTGGTCAAAAATTTAATTCTAAGCATTAAAGGTGAAGATCAAAACGGATAATTGTCTTACATAATTCTCAGAATCAGTTACACAATTCACATATTCAAAAATAAAAATATCGTTCTCGCAGGATAAATAGAAAGAGGGATTGCTCGCTACGCTCGCGATCCCTCGGGGGGAGGCTTCAAATGCTAATTATCAATTGAATTTAAATATTCGTCTTCCTCAATTTTCTTGGATTTTATTTTTTTGATGAAAAGAAGAGAAAAATTAAACTTTTCTGACATTTCATCATACATATAAATATAATCAACCGAAAAATTGAAAAGTAAGTCATCTTTCGGTTAACAACAATCACTTCAACTAATTGGGATTGATATAAAAAAAATCCAATTAAAAATGGAAAAAGAAATTTTAATAAGTTCAAAAAGAACAAGAATGGATCTTTTGCCGTCTCTTACAATATTGCAAAGAGGAGTTATTCATTACCAGCGATTTAGCCATAATGTTTGGCTTATAATCAATCTGAGCGGCAATTTCTTCCACTCTTTTTATTGTATCAGCCGATACTCTTCCCCTGTTGTGCAATACTCTGTCAACAGTACCAATAGATACTCCTGCAAGGGACGCAATTTCTTTAATCCCGCGATTTTTAATTCTAAGCATATTTTAAAAACGGTATAAGAATTTTTAAAAATGAAACTCTTCATTATTTTTGCGTATACGTTAACGTAACAGGAACAGATGCTGCTGGTGCAGTGTTTACTTTGCTTAATAAACCGATTTGGTTCCTGGCGTAATGAAAATGTAATTTAAATTCTATCTATGAAAAAAGCATTAAAATGGATGGCCATGGTAATTGGCGTGATTCTAGTAATTGCAGGGGTATTTATATTTATCCAAACCCACGACAGGCAGTCGGGTTACAGTATTAATCTTAAATTACCAAAAGACGGCAAAAAAACCGGACAGTTAAAAGTTGGTTTTGCCGTTGAAAAAATAACCCCCGAATTGCCCGACAAATGGACAGATATTGACAGCAATGCCCAATACGAACCCGAAAAAGGCGATACTTATATCGATGGAAACCACAATGGAAAGTTCGATGCATTCTGGCTGGCAGGTTATGGTAATAAACGCGCCGCCAATGGGGTGCATGATGATATCTGGGCCAGGGCCATTGTAATAGACGATAGTGCATCGGTTGTTGGGCTGGTAGTGCTCGATGCCATTGGTTTTTTTAACGATGATGTAATTACCGTGCGCAAAATAGTGGCAGAACGAATTCCCGAAATTGACCATATTATTGTTTCATCAACCCATGTACACGAAGTTCCTGATTTAATGGGTCTTTGGGGCGAATCGGAATTTAAATCGGGTGTAAACGCAGGATATAAAAAATTGGTAATTCAAAAAGCTGCAGATGCCATTTGCGCAGCCTATCAAAACCGAAAAGCTGCCCTTTTGGAATATGCTCAGGTCGATTCTGTTCCCAAAGATATTGTAAGGGACAGCAGAAAGCCCTATGTTTATGATGATGCAATCCGCCTGCTCAAAGTAAAAGAGAAGGAAAACGGAAAATTGATGGGCTTGCTTGTAAATTTTGGCAGTCATCCCGAAACTGCAGATGATGAAAACCTTCTGATTACTGCCGATTACGTTCATTACCTGCGCGATGGCATTGAACGTGGAATTTATTATGATGATCAAAAGAAAAGAGATGGAATAGGTGGGGCCGTTATTTTTATGAATGGCGCCATAGGTGGCCTTCAAACCGGATTGTCACTTGAAACCTTCGATCCCTGGTTAAATAAAACTTTCACTAAGGACGATTGCTCGTTCGAAAAAGTGCGTGCACAAGGCTATCGTTTGGCAGATCTGGTGCTTAATAAACTGGAAAAAGACAGTTGTAAATCCATTTATAATCCAACTATCAGTCTTTTTGCCAAATCATTCGAATTTAAACTAGATAATAAGCTTTTCAAGTTAGGGGTTTTAGCCGGAGTAATCGATAGGGGATTAAATGGTTTCAATTATTTCAGAAGTGAAGTAAATCTTTTGACCGTTGGGCCAGCGTGGTTTTTAACTATACCGGGTGAATTAAATGCCGAAATCCTAAATGGAGGCATTGAAAATCCGGAGGGTGCCGATTTTAAAATTTCACCAGTTGAAATACCACCATTAAGGCAAATGATGAAAGGCGATATCAATTTTGCAATTGGCCTGGCCAACGACGAAGTGGGATATATTATGCCCAAAAGCCATTGGGACGAAAAAGCACCTTTTACATATGGTGAAAAGGAAGCACCTTATGGAGAAATAAATTCCCTGGGTCCAGAAACCGGTCCTGAGTTTCATAAACAAGCCAAATTGCTTATTGAAGAAATGCTTCAGAAAAATTAAATTTTAAATCGCTAAATTTGAATTGATATGCCTTTGATAAATTCATCATCTTCTTCTAAATCATCATATTAGCTGGTTTCCATCACCATAGTTGGAGCATTATTTTTTATTTTTGGATTCGTAACCTGATTAAACGCTATATTAATCCCTTATCTTCAGATTGCCTGCGAGCTTAAGAATTTTCAGGCCTTATTTGTGGCTTTCTCTTTTTATATCTCCTATACCATTATGGCTCTTCCATCGTTACTTAAGAAAAGAGAGTTACACATCGAAGTTCGAGGAAAATTCGAGGAAAGGGGGTAAAGAAAAAACCTTAATTAATTGATAATCAAATTAATTAAGGTCTAAGGGTGCGGAGAAAGAGGGATTCGAACCCCCGGAACCGTGGTTACAGTTCAACGGTTTTCAAGACCGCCGCATTCGACCGCTCTGCCATTTCTCCAATTTTGGTCGATATTCACTTTTTTATTTTCCAGAACGCTGCTCACGAACCATTTTTGTCTGATTTTTATTCTCGTGACAATTTTACCGCCGCAAAGATAAGATTTTTTTGATTTTTTAAGATTTTTTTGAAAAAATATGTTATTAGTCTGTCTTACAATTACTTACAAGTCTTATTAACAGATTATGAACAATTTTTTTCATAAAAGTTTCTGAAGTTGAAGATTAGTGAGCGGATGCGACATTCTGAGTTAAATCTGACTTTCGTGTTAAAAATAGGCCATTTTAGCCTAAAAGTGGCACTGTTTGTGGAAAAACGGCAAAATAAATTTGCTTAAGAGTTAAAATAAAATAAATTTGTATCCAATTAGTAAGATAGGTGTAACCTTTAAATCTTCGCATTATGACAAAAAAAGAATTAGTAAGTGCAATTGCTGCCGATGCAGAACTTTCAATTAAAGATGCAGGTAAAGCATTAAATGCATTCGTTGGAGCTTTTGGAAAATCAATGAAAAAAGGTGAGAGAATCCAGCTCCCAGGCTTAGGTACTTTCAAAGTTGATAAAAGAAGTGCAAGAGTCGTCCGTAATCCTCGTACAGGCGCTAAATTGAATGTCCCGGCTAAGAAAGTTGTGAAATTCAAAGCAGCTCCCGCACTCAACAAAGGTCTTTAATCTTTGTAATTGAGATTGTCTACAGGGGTGTTTTTACACCCCTTTTTTCATTTTAACACACCTGAAATTAGTTAACTTTGCGTCACAATAACAGACATTATATAATCTGGTTTGATTATGTCGGATTTTGACGAACTTTTAGGCGGTTTTCAAAAAAAATCAAAAGCTATATCTGCTTTTGAGAAAGACGCATCTGAGCCATCAGATGGAGAATCTGAAAGATCAGATAACTCAGGGGAATCCTTTTTGGATTCAGTTGGAGATCTGGCTTTAAGACAAAGATTAAAAACAACATACCCAGAACAAACAATTACGGATCTTTCTACCGTCACATCTGATGATTTTCCGGAAATAGAAACAACAGAACAAATCTCCAGAAAGATTGAGGAGCTAAAATCAATCATAAAGTCAATTGAAGGGAAAGAGAGCAGCACAGCCGAGATAAACCTTGCCAGATCCTATAAAATAGACTACCGGAATGATCTTAATCAGACGCAGCTCGAAGCAGTAACAACCATTAACGGACCAGTTCTGGTAATTGCTGGTGCTGGTAGCGGAAAAACCAGGGTCATCGTTCACAGGGTAGCATTCATGCTCGAGAATGGTATCGATCCCGGGGAGATATTGCTACTTACATTTACCCGTAAGGCAATGAGTGAAATGATAGGGCGAGTGCAGGGATTACTAAATGATGTGAAAGCACAAAAAGTACTGGGCGGCACTTTTCATTCCTTTGCAAATTATATACTACGAAAGAATGCTAACTACCTTGGCATTTCTCCTAACTTCACAATTATCGATTCAGAAGATTCTGCAGATACGATTGACCTGATCAAATCAGAACTCAGGATTGAAAAAAAAGAAAAAGCATTTCCTAAGAAAAACAGGATCCAGGAAATTATCTCATCTGCAAGAAACAGAAACCTGACCTTAAGAAATGTAATTCAGAATGAGTTTTCAGGCTTACTCGGGTTTATTGATCAGATTGAGCTCATAAGTAAGGGTTATGAAAAATATAAGAAGATATGCAGGATCTTTGATTATGACGACCTGATGGATGTGCTGAGGGATTCACTCCGTGAAAATCTTAGCTTCAGAAGGAAACTGAATAATGAGTTCAGGTATATCATGGTTGATGAGTATCAGGATACAAATGTTGTTCAGAAAGAAATTGTGGAATATCTCTCTGAAGGGTCGGAGAATATTCTGGTTGTTGGTGATGATGCTCAGAGCATCTACTCTTTCAGAGGAGCCAATTATGAAAATATATTACGCTTCCCGCAAAAATATCCATTATGCCGTATCATTAAGATAGAACAGAACTACAGGAGCAATCAGAAAATCCTCGATTTCACAAACGACATAATCGGTAATGCAAAGATTGGTTACAAGAAACAACTTTTCTCAAAGATTTTATACGATAATCTGCCGGTGGTAAGAAAATTTTATGACCAGCAGCTTGAAGCTGAATTTATTGTAGACAGAATAATTGAATACCGTGAAAAAGGAATTGCATTAAACCAGATAGCAATTCTGGTAAGGGCATTCTGGCATGCCAGGTATATTGAAATTGAGCTCAACAGGAGAAGCATTCCGTATATTGCAGTCGGCGGACTGGCATTCAATGAAAGAAAGCATGTTAAGGATATCATATCCTATCTGAGGATCGTGCAAAACCCATATGATGCTGTGGCATGGCACAGGGTTTTAAAGTACATACCGGGTGTCGGGCTACAGACTGCACGGAAAATAATTGAAAAAATTATTTCAGAAACCGGACTTGTAAAAGATTCATATGAGAAGAGTAGATTTGCTGAGGGACTTGGCCGGTTGACTGATATGATCAACAGAGCAGGCGACAATAAGATCAGCCTGGAACGTAAGATTGAGATTATCAAAGATTATTACTCTCCCATTTTGCAGGCTATGGAATCAGATTACCAGGTTCGTCTTCTCGACATAAATGTGCTTGTAGATCTTTCATCAAGATATGAAACGCTTGATAAATTCCTGACCGATTTTGCACTTGATCCGCCTTCAAAGAAGTTTGGTAATAAAACAACTCCCCTGATCGATGAATCGGAAGATAAACCTCTCACTATTTCCACAATCCACTCTGCTAAGGGTCTTGAATGGTTCAGCGTCATTATTCCTCATGCGCTCGACGGACTCATTCCTTCTGTCAGAGCATTAAGCAGCATTGAAGAATTGGAGGAAGAGCGTCGTCTTTTTTATGTAGCATGCAGCCGTGCAAAACAGGATCTGATCATAACCATGCCATCATTCGTTTCTACATATAATGCCTTCCTTTCATATCCCAGCAGATTCCTGGTCGAGATCAATAAGGAGAAGTTTTATTATAAATAACTATAGTCACTTCTTTCACCTCTTTCACTTTAGTCACTCTAGTCACTCTAGTCACTCTAGTCACTCAAGTCATAGTCACTTCTTTTGTTAAATTTTTGTTAAATGATTTCAACTTCAGAAACGCTTCAGAATCGTGAAATAATTTTACAGCATCAAACCAAGTAAAATTTAAAAGTTATGAAAAAATTAATGCTTATTCTTGTTTTAGTGATGTCAGTAATGGCAGTGAAAGCTCAGGACGTCAAAACTCCGGCAGCTAAAGATTCAAAGACAACCATCACATCACCCGCTGCTACGGTTAAAGTAGCTGATCTTCCAAAGTCTGTCACAGACTATATTGCTAAAGATTATCCAGGCTATACTGTTAAAGAAGCATCTTCTATGACAGGCAAAAATGGTCTTAATTATCATGTTGTCATAATGAAAGGAACAGAATCAGAATCACTTCTTTTTGATAAAGATGGTACCTTCCTGAAAAAACTTTCTAAAGAAAAAGCTGGTATGCAGCATGATATGAAAGACACGAAACATAATTAATCTTGAAGCAGTTTTTGGAAGTTTACATTTTAATAAACTTTTTCCCCCGGCTGACACACCGGGGGAATTTTTTATCTAAAATTTAAAATAATTTAACATATAATTAATTATATGTTAATTAGTTATATCTTCTAAATTTAATCAGAATTTGATGCATAAATTTGTTTCATAAACCAATTTAATATCTCAAATTATGAAAAGAGTTTTATTTGTTCTGGTATTGATGATTTCTGTTGTGGCTTTGAACGCACAGACCCCTAAAACTACAGCTACTCATACAAAAGCTGCAAAGACTGCGATTAATGTGGTCGACCTACCAAAAACTATTACTACCAATATTGCAAAGGATTATCCTGGATTTACCGTTAAAAGTGCAAAAAGCTTTACCGGGAAGAAAGGCCTCGATTATGAGGTTTTAATAGCTAAAGGAACTGACAATGAAACAGTTCGTTATGACAAAGATGGTACGTTACTAAAGAAAGAATCTCAAAAAATGGCAACGCATCACAACTCAAAGAAAAAGTGAGCAAAGGAGAATTTTGTATTTTTAATTTCTCCCCCGGTAAGACCCGGGGGATTTTTTGTTTAAACCCATTTAACTGATCTTAACTTACCCTTTTATTCTTACTTTTATCCCAGCAACACTAAAGAAAATCCTAAACAATGAAAAATATTTTTTTCGCTATTATCATGTTTGGCTTAATGTCCTTTAAAATCCAATGTGCATATTCGCAAAACTCTCTGAAGATAGGACATGTAGATATAGCACAGATTCTGGCCCAACTTCCTGCACGCGACAGCGCAGCAGCAAAACTTAATAAAGAGACAAAAGAAATGCAATCGACATATGATGAAATGGCTGTTGTCTACAATAAATTACTTGATGATTATGAAAAAGACCAAATCTCCTATTCAGAACCTGTGAAGAAAAGTAAGGAATCAGAGTTACTTGATAAGGAGAAAAGACTAAAAGAATTTGAGCAAAACGCATCAGAGAATTTACAAAAAAGAAATTCTGAGTTAATTCAACCAATTTTAAACGATATAATTAAAGCCGTTAATAAAGTAGCTACTGAAAATAATTTTACATACATACTTGATGTCAGCAAAGGATCTGTAGTTTTTACATCAAACGACAGTCAGGATATAAATCCACTGGTAATGCAAATCCTAAAATCATCAACCCTACCCCCAAAAATAAATCAGGGAGCCTTGCCACAGAAGTCAAAATAAACTACTATAGAAAATGGCAAAAAAAACACGGTTAGATTTTATATGCATTCATTTTATTCTTCGGCATGATGATACAGTGTTATTTTTCTTATCAAAAATAGTTTCAACTTCATGCTTGAAGTCGCTGGTAGCCCTTTTAGGATAAGTAATGGTTAGCAATTTCTTCATAAAAACCAGCACATATTCCGAGTTTATTCAAACAGATTGCTTAAATTTGTTTATTATTAAAAGATAATGATTCTCTTTTAATATTCTTAAGTAATGGAAATCAACGAAATACAAGACAAGAATTAGATAAAACCATAAGCACTATGAAAGAAAAAAGCATTGAATTATTAAACAAAGCAATTGCCGATGAACTATCGGCCGTACATCAGTACATGTATTTCCATTTCCATTGCGATGATCTTGGATATGATTTATTATCTAACCTGTTCAGACGTACCGCAATAGAGGAAATGATGCATGTTGAAAAACTTGCCGAGAGAATCCTATTCCTTAAAGGTGAGGTAGAAATGAAACCAGCCTATGAAGTTGAAAAAATTACAGATGTTAAAAAAATGCTTGAGAAAGGAACAGAGATGGAGACAGGTAGCATTAAAGATTATAACGAATGGGCAAATGAAAGCTCCAGGAACGCCGATTCAGCCACAAAGAAACTCTTTGAAGCCCTTGTTGATGACGAAGAAAGACATTTCGATCAGTATGACAAGGAAACTGAAAATCTTGTGAAATTCGGTGATAATTATCTTGCTCTGCAGTCTATTGAAAGAAGCAAGACTATTGGTGCAGGTATGCCTCCCGCATAGTTACAGACTTTATCCCATGAAAACCACTTTGGCTCTATCAGAGTGGTTTTTTTATGAATACATTCTTTTATTTATCTTTGATGCCAAAGATTCAAAACATGCATAACCCAAAAAAAATGTTCATTGTATCTGAGATGAAAATTGCAGATATAATTATTGGGAATCCATATCTTTTATTGATGATGGAGCACTTTGAAATCAACTTTGAGGTGCGCGAGAAAACTATCGATCAGATCTGCAGGGAGATCAATATCAGCAGTGAGCTCTTTCTGACGGTAGCTAATCTTTTCAACGGATTCAAACCCTCAACGGCATCGGAATACTCTACTGTCAGTATCCGTACAATAATAAAATATCTTAAAAACAGTCACTGGTATTATCTGAATGAAAAATACCCGCAGATCCGTCAATATATTGAGGATATCAATAAAATGAACAATCATGCGGAAATCTTAATGCTTGGTAAGTTTTTTGACAAATATTTCATTGAAGTATCAGAACATCTGGATTATGAAAATGATGTTGTATTTCCATATGTACTCGACCTGGACACTCAGTTGACAAGTAACAGACAGACATCTGATGTATCTGGCTATTCTGTTACTGAGTACAGGCTTCATCACGATGATATTGAGGAAAAGCTGACTGATCTGAAGAATCTTCTTATAAAATACATGCCTCAGAGAGATGATCAGCAGATAAGACGAAAGTTGTTGCTCTGTCTTTTTGAACTGGAGTACGACCTCAATATCCATTCTCAGATAGAAGAGAGTATATTAATACCCATGGCTGAAAAAATGGAAAAACTTGCCTATACCGGAAAATGAGCAAAAAGGTAGCTAATATAATAATCGTCGACAGTTCCGAAATAATTTATCATGGGTTATTCATCATCCTGAAAAACACTGGTCAGTCCTTTAGTATTAATATGGCGGAGAATCTTGGGGAGCTTGAACAGCTTAACCTCAGGGCTAAAGCTGATCTGGTCATAATCAACCCTCTGCTTATTCAAAATCAGACAAGGGAATTTCTATCACTTAAAAAAGAGTTCCGCGGTACCCGATGGATAGGCATTGTCTATTCATTTATTGATCTGCAGATACTCTCGTGGCTTGATGAAATAGTGAACATCAACGACAAAACGGATAAAATCATTTCTTCAGTTCACCGACTTCTTATAACCTCAGAACATACAGACGATTCACAGCTTCATCAGGAGACCCTCAGCGAAAGGGAAATAGACGTATTAAAACTCCTTGTAGCAGGTAATGCGAATAAAGAGATAGCCGATAAGCTGAATATCAGTACACATACTGTTATCTCCCACCGGAAAAACATTTCACAAAAAACTGGTATAAAGTCAGTTTCAGGTTTAACAATTTATGCTGTTGTAAAAAATATCGTTGCAATCGACAGCTACAGGGAGTAAAAGAGAGTTGTGCGGTGTGAGGTGTGAGGTGTGAGGTGTGATCACTTCTTGTGATCAGACCAAACACATCTCACCACTTTTAGGGATTACATACCAGTTCAGGACATTCTATTTTTACATTATCAACTTTTTAACATGAATCATCCTGAAGGGACTGATCACATACTGAAAAATGCAACGGTTGGATTTATCAGGTTCGGTATCAATTTTTATTAGTTTATCATGATTCAAAAGAATATAATTGACCTCCATCTTTCCGATGTCAAAACTGGTGAAGTAGCAATAATAACAAAAGTAGTCGGCCACGGCGCATTCCGGAAAAGAATAACAGAGATGGGATTTGTGAAGGGGAAAAAAGTAAAGGTTATAAAAAATGCACCCTTGCAGGATCCTGTTGAATATGAGATAATGGGTTACCATATCTCGCTGCGTCGTACCGAAGCTGCGATGATTGAAGTAATAGCCTCCCAACCTTCAGATATCGCTGATGATGTTAAGTTTGAAGGTACTATCGATGAAGAAACGCTGAAACTCACCGCTGGAGAGAAAGGAAGAACAATAAATATTGCTCTTGTAGGAAATCCTAACAGCGGAAAAACAACACTGTATAATTTTGCATCCGGTTCTCACGAACGGGTTGGGAACTACGGAGGTGTAACTGTCGATGCCCGTGAGGCTGTCTTTAAAAAATCGTCGTATACATTTAAGATCGTCGATCTTCCCGGCACTTATTCAATAACAGAATATACTCCTGAAGAGCTATTTGTCAGAACGTTTATTGCAGAAAAAAACCCTGATGTGGTAATTAATGTTGTTGATGCCTCCAATCTCGAACGCAACTTATATCTGACAACACAGCTTATCGATATGAATATTAAGGTAGTGATAGCCCTTAATATGTATGACGAACTTGAAAAAAAAGGAGCTGTCTTGAATTATGCTGAATTGGGAAAAATGATGGGCATCCCGATTATACCTACAGTTGCATCGAAAGGTATTGGCATTGATGAGTTATTTGACAAGATCATAGATGTGTATGAAGACCGCGATCCGATTGTCAGGCATATTCATATCAATTATGGATTTATTATTGAAAATTCCATTAATAATATTCAGACACTTATCAAGGAAAACAAACATATTACCGACAAGTATTCATCACGTTATCTTTCTATTAAACTGCTTGAAAATGACACAGCAACTAAAAAGCAGATTAGTTCATGCGGGAATATTGAGAAGATAAAAACACAATACGAATCTGAAATACTTCAACTGGAAAAAGAATATAATGAGAAATCAGGAACTATAATAACCGATGCGAAATACGGGTTTATAACCGGTGCCCTGAATGAGACATTTGAACAGGGAGCAAAAAACCTTCGGAAAGTTACTGCAATAGATGATCTTCTAACACACAAATATCTTGGATTTCCGATATTTTTCTTTTTCATGTGGCTGATGTTTCAGACTACTTTTTCATTAGGAAGTTATCCGATGCACTTTATTGGGTCAGGAGTCAGCTGGATTGGTGAAACCATCAGGAGCTCTATGGCTGAAGGTCCGTTGCGTGATCTGCTGGCAGATGGCATAATAGGTGGTGTTGGAGGTGTAATAATATTCCTTCCGAATATTCTCATCCTGTTCTTCTTTATCTCTTTCATGGAAGATTCAGGCTATATGGCCAGGGCATCATTTATTATGGACAAGCTTATGCACAAAATAGGTCTGCACGGAAAATCCTTCATCCCAATGCTCATGGGATTCGGATGCAATGTTCCCGCGATAATGGCTACACGCACTCTTGAGAACAGAAAGGACAGACTACTTACCATGATGATCATTCCCTTCATGTCGTGCAGCGCCCGTCTGCCTATATACGTATTACTTATTTCAGCGTTCTTCCATAAGAGTCAGGGACTTGTTCTCGTATCAATTTACCTCATCGGTATCCTGATAGCAATACTTGTGGCTATTGCGATGAAAAAGATATTTTTTGCCAAACAGGATGTGCCATTTGTTATGGAGCTTCCACCCTACCGCATCCCGACTTTGAAAAACACATCGATTCACATGTGGCATAAGGGCGTGCAGTATCTGAAGAAAATGGGAACTGTTATCCTGATGGCATCAATAATTATTTGGGCGCTCGGATACTTCCCGCGCAATGTAAAGTATACCTCCGACTTCGATAATCAGATGTCGCTGATTCACTCAGATATTACCCTGGCCGACAATGTGAGAGCTGAGCAGATCAGGAAAATTGAAGCAATGAAGCTATCTGAAAAACAGGAAAAGTCATATATCGGAACACTTGGCCATTTTATTGAACCAGTAATCAGACCACTTGGTTTTGACTGGAAGATCGGAGTAAGTATCATTACCGGTCTCGCAGCAAAAGAAATTGTTGTAAGCACCATGGGTGTCTTGTATCAGGCTGATAATGGTGATGGAGATGTATCCGATAATTTACAAACAAAGCTACAGGAACAAACACATAGCCATGGGGAGTTGAAAGGGAAGAAAGTCTTTACGCCTGTGGTTGCTTACAGCTTCATGTTGTTTATCCTTGTCTACTTCCCGTGTATAGCCAGTATTGCTGCGATAAAGAAAGAAGCAAACTGGAGGTGGGCCTTATTTATTGTGGTTTATACCACATCCATAGCCTGGGCAGTGGCATTTCTTGCAACGAAAATTGGTAATTTATTATTTTAATATTCAGATATGACACAGGAAGTAATTGTTTTCATCATAATCGGAATCGTGATTGTATATATAGTGTTCAGCTTTTTCAGGAGACCGCAATCGAAAAAACCTCCAGCCTGTGATGGATGCTCAGGTTGTGACCTGAAAAAAGACGCTAACTGCTCTCTGTCGGAAAAGGAGTATTAAGCCGAGGTGCGGGGTGCTGGGTACTGGGTGTGGGATTCGCTTATTTTATTATTTTCATTTCAGCTTTAAGCCTGATGAATAAATCTTTATATTCTGCAGGTACCTTATCAAGATCAACCGGAGTGCTCTTGCTTCCGACGCTGAGCTCATAGTATGTTCCATCTTTTATCCGATAGCCAGTCGTATCATGCGTTATCATTTCAATTAATCTGCCCATTTCCTTATCTGACAAATCAACTTCTGTCTCAGCTGCTTTTGTAACAGGGATAAATCCTCCTGTACGTATTAGTTTTATTTTCATCTTTCTTTAAACTTTTGCTTCCAGCCAGCCTTGCTTAACAGCTTTTGACTCTGAGCTGTTTATGCCGAAAAGCTTCTCGGCATGGCTTACTGACAGATTTTTAACATCTTCAAATTTTGCATCATGTCGCAAGGCTGTATCAGTTAACACAGCATACCATATTCTTCCTGCCTTCTCCCAGGCATATCCTCCCATATTGAAAGCCGACACATAAAATGCAAAATTAGGAATTCCCGAATTGATATGTACTCCTCCCCAATCACCTGACGGAGTATTTGGAAGATTCTGGTAATGATCCATTGTAGCCGGTTGAGGGTCGTCCCCTAATTCAGGATGATTTATATAGGCAGTCCCCGGAGCTTTCATGCTCCTTAAAGCATATTTAATCCCAATCATAACCTTTTCGCCAATCAACCAGTTAGCTTGCTTAACATCCTGTTTATTATAACGTTGTTTTATCATAATACCGAAGATATCGGAAAACGATTCATTCAAAGCACCTGCCTGGTTTTCATAGTCAAGGTTTGATTCATTTTCGGTTACTCCATGGGTCAGTTCATGACCTATTACATCAATATCACGAGTAAAACTTGTGAATACTATACCGTCACCATCGCCGTAAACCATCCTGCGACCATCCCAGTATGCATTATCCATACCCCTGTCAAAATGCACATATTGCTTTATCAGAAGACCCCTGTCATCAATGGAATTTCTTCCAAAAAGATCCCAATAAAAGTCCCAGGATGCTTTCCCTCCTTTTATCACATCCTTTGCAGACGCCGAATTTGTTTTCTGATTATTTCTGGAATCCCAGAGCAGGGTAGCGCCTGCAAAATCAGTAGTGTGTTTGCAGTCATATACTTCCATCTGCATTTTACTGTTTTTTGCATCCTTTGGAATGATTCCAAAAATGGTTTTCTCATAAAAGGAGGCAAGCCTGAAAAAGTTTCTGTCACTGCGGAAACGATAGCTTCTGAAGTTGGAGGTTATTGCTCTGTCTACAACTTTTTTATTATCCGATTCCATAAGCTTATTTAGCATATATGGAGGAATGATGCAATGTAAATGATTGAGATGGGTTTTACACATGGTGTCAATTTTTCAGATGGTTAAACTCTCATATCCAGACAGGTATAAAATTAATAATTATTGACATAAAAAGCAAATCCTTCATCTTCGCTCTCTTCGCCTTTTTCGAAGTCTTAATGGGTAGTGATTGCCGGGGTGGTCGCATTTTGATCTGAAACTGAAAAAGCTTAAATTTATAACCGTTTCAAAAATCATCTACAATATGGATAATGTAATAATCTTACCGCCTGAGAGCATAGGCAGGAAATTTATACCTGCAGAATACCTTCCAAAGGGAAAAGACGAATATTACCTGCGCGACAGGCAATCAAAAACTCCTGTGGGAGGTTGGAGACATTTACGTTCTGAGGAAGTTGAAAGACTCGTTAAAAACGCAAATACAGCTGAGAACTGGGATGAAATCCTGGTTACAAATGAATTTGATACTGACCAGATAAAAAACTCAAAGTTTTATGGTCTGGTTAGAATCGGCCGTCTGAGAAATAATATCCTGCATCACCACGATTTAAGATTGCCTTCCGGCATAACAGACAGTATGATCATCTCATCTGATATCGGAGATGATGTAGCCATTCACAATGTACATTACCTTGCACACTATATTATCGGAGATCATTGTATTCTATTCAATGTTCAGGAAATGCATTGTACAAACCATGCAAAATTCGGAAACGGAGTTGTAAAAGACGGAGAACCTGAAAATGTAAGGACCTGGATTGATGTAATGAATGAAAACGGTTGCAGGAGGATCCTCCCTTACGATGGTATGATAACTGCTGATGCTTACCTTTGGGCAAAGTATATTGATGATGCTCCGTTGCAGGAAAATCTGAAAAAGCTTACCCAAAAATGTACCGATACACAGCGTGGGTTCTATGGAACAACAGGCAGTCATTGCGTAATAAAAAATTCTCTTATCGTTAAGGATGTAAAAATTCTTTCTCATTGCTATATAAAAGGCGCTAACAAATTAAAGAACCTTACAATAAACTCTTCTGAGCAGGAACCAACGCAGATAGGTGAAGGAGTTGAGCTGGTAAATGGGATTATTGGCTATGGCTGTCATATCTTTTATGGTTGTAAAGCCGTAAAATTCATACTTGGCAATAATTCAAACCTGAAATACGGTGCCAGGCTGATAAATTCATTCTTGGGCGATAACTCCACCATCTCATGTTGTGAAGTTCTGAACAATCTGATATTCCCTGCTCATGAACAGCATCATAATAATTCATTCCTGATTGCATCAGTGGTAATGGGTCAGAGCAATATGGCAGCCGGAGCTACAATAGGTTCTAACCATAACAGCCGTGCTAACGATAATGAGATCCAGGCTGGCAGAGGGTTCTGGCCAGGATTGTGCACAAGTGTAAAACACTCATGCCGTTTTGCATCTTTCACCCTCCTTTCAAAAGCCGATTACCCCGCTGAACTGGATATTCCATTGCCCTTTTCACTCATTAATAATAATGTTCACAATGACCGTCTTGAAGTAATGCCGGCCTACTGGTGGATGTACAACATGTTTGCACTGGCCAGAAATTCGTGGAAATTTCAAGACCGCGATAAGCGAATACACAAAAATCAGAATATTGAATTTGATCCATTTGCACCCGATACTATCGAAGAAATAGTCAAAGCCAGAACGCTTCTGGAGATTTGGACTGCTAAAGCCAGTCTGCTGGCTGGCGGAAAGCCAGTAACAGGCAAAAATGAAGAGCTCATTACTCTTGGACGGAAACTTCTGTCGGGAAAAGAAGCAGATATAGATAAGCTCGAAGTGCTTGGTGAAAACATGGAGAACACTAAACGCAAGGTGTTGATATTAAAACCATGGAAATCCTACCATGCCTATGGTGATATCCTGCACTACTATGGAACTAAAAATCTGATGGAATACCTTACAAATAATCCAAAGGCTTCGTTCCCAATGATGTGCAAAGCTTTAAAAGGAACACGAAATAGCGAATGGGTAAATCTTGGAGGTCAGCTTATGCAAGATGATGATCTGGATAATCTACGTTCAGACATTGGTACCGGGAAATTAAAATCGTGGAAAGATATACATAACCGCTATAACGATCTTTGGATTAAGTATAAGCTTGACAAACAGAAACATGCTTATGCAGCATTATGCGAATTAATTGGAGTTGAGAAGCTTACCAATGAAGCCTGGTATGCCGCACTCGATAAAACAGTAAAAATCCAGAAATTCATTTCTGAGCAGGTCTACAGCTCGAGGAAGAAAGATTTTGAGAATCCGTTCAAACAGACAACTTTCAGGAACAAGGAAGAGATGAAAGCAGCTTTCGGTACGGTAGAAGAAAATAGTTTTATCATCCAGGTCAGGCAGGAAACAAATGATTTCGAATTGCTTGCAGATGAGATAAAAAAAAGAACTTAGACTGAGGAGGCAAAGGAATATTGTTATTAAACATCAGGTAACGTTTTCACTACTATTAACCTTATTCAATACTGATAGCCTTTACTTTATTATTGCCATCAATAGTCAGATAGGGTAGCGCCCCATGTAAATCTTCAATTGACAATGTGGCTTTTACAGTTTTCTCTTCTCCCGGGAAAAGGATTAAAAAATTTGAATCCCAAAAAGTCGGCAGCACCTCTTCACCATTTTCTCCGGCGGTAATGACAAGTCTGCTGAAAAAAGAAAGTTTGTCTGTACTGTTCTTCAGATTTATTGAAATATGAATTTCCTTTCCGACTACAGATTTGATACAGGATATTTTAAGTGGAACAGTTTCAAGATTTGCAAGTGCAGAATAATCAGAGATGCTGCCCGTTGACTGCCAATAAGTGTTTTCTGACAGCAATAATCCACTTTTATCTTTTAATTCCAGTTTCACAAAATAAACAGGTGTCAACCCCGGTTTCAAGGGGATCGAAAACAGTTCCTTGTACATGTCGGCACCTATACTGACCGTCTCTTTTTTCGTCCAGATCGTCTTCATATTAAAATTAACCAGACTTGCAGTGAGCTCAAGACTATCCAGTCTTTTATGCTGTGCATTGATAAGAGAAAGCGTTTTATTATCAGCATTCATCTGGATATGAATAGGCTCCATAGCTTTCTGAGCGAAATAATATGATGCATTCTGACAGAGATACCAGTCATATAACTGCCATAAAACCGATGGCCAGCAGTCGTTTAGCTTCCATAACATCACTCCGCTTGTTATAGTCCACATCCGGTGATTTGCAGCTTCAAACATTGCCCTGTAGCTGTTTGCATTCACGTACTGTGCTTTTTTTGCGTAATCCTCTACGCTTACCGGAGTACCATATAATTTCCTTATTGCATTATCATATCCCCTGAAGGCGTAGTTATTGTCATCCCAGGCGCCATGTTCAGCCCAGGTACTGTCAAGAGGAAACAGAGGATCGCTGGTGTTGGTGCTCATTGCTGGAAGAAATTTCTTAAGGCTGCTGTAAACAGGCACAGATGCCACTCCAAGCTCATTTCGGAAAGCCTGTTTATCTACTTCCAGTATTTTATCGAAGTAAAAATGTTCAGGATTCCAGTTATAATCAGGATCGCCATCGTCGGTTGTTCCCAGAGGAAGGTCAGGTATGATATATGGAGTCAGCTTATTGATATCCCAGCTCGTACTTGATGCAGCCAGGAATGGTCTGGTGCCATCGAGATCATTTACATATTGTCGCAATGGCTTATAAATATCTTCGGCAACAGTAACTTCATTTGCAGCACACCAGATTACCAGCGAAGGGTGGTTTCGATATCTTTTTATTATATCCTGCGCTTCACGGAGTGCAAGACCATGATCAGCAGGATTGTTCTGAGTAGCAGTGTCTCCGGGATACATCCTCCAGCACTGATAAAATGTTTCCCAATACATTAAGCCATATTTGTCGTACGAGTCAAGTACCATGTCAGGAGTGGAAGGAGCATCCTCATTTGCCACCATATTCACATTTGCTATCGCCAGTAAACGTGCCTCGTCATATACTTTCTTTTCATTGATATTCATTAGAGCATCAGGCTGAAGCCAACCTCCTTTACAAAAAACACGTTGCCCGTTAATTAAGAACACTCTCCCGTAATCGTTTCCAATCTTTTTAATCTCATTTGTGACCTCACGTATTCCAAATGTCGTATTTGAAATGTCCGACACTTTACCATCTATAAGAAATGACAAACTGAGCTTGTGCATATACTGCTTACCATATCCGTTAGGCCAGGTCCGGATGCTGTAATATAAACATCCTGATAAATACCCATATTACGGTCTCTTATCACAGGAGCACAATCCCAGCCTCCGCTGAACTTTAGTGTCTCGTCTTT
>JBBRSO010000032.1:0-30443 GCA_038245405.1 Bacteroidales bacterium | reverse complement strand
ACATCCTGGGGCTGGAGAAGGTCCCAAGGGTTCGGCTGTTCGCCGATTAAAGTGGCACGCGAGCTGGGTTCAGAACGTCGTGAGACAGTTCGGTCCCTATCTGTTGTGGGCGTAGGAGATTTGAGAGAACCTGACACTAGTACGAGAGGACCGTGTTGGACAGACCTCTAGTGTACCTGTTGTGGCGCCAGCTGCATCGCAGGGTAGCTATGTTTGGAAGAGATAAGCACTGAAAGCATCTAAGTACGAAGCTCGTCTCAAGATGAGATCTCCTTTAAGGGTCGTTGAAGACTACGACGTTGATAGGTTGCAGGTGTAAAGGCGGTAACGTCAAAGCCGAGCAATACTAATTACCCGTAAACTTTCTGAAGATTAGATTTTACTGACTTTTAACCAATATGTCAATAATATTGACCCCTTTGCCCTTCGGGCATCCCACAAGGCGGGAAAATTATTCCCCCTTTAGGGGAACAAAAGGGGGTATGTTCTTTAGGTGACTATAGCATCGGGGTTCCACCTCTTCCCATTCCGAACAGAGAAGTTAAGCCCGATAGCGCCGATGGTACTGCAATTGTGGGAGAGTAGGTCGTCGCCGACTTTAATTAAGCCCCGGATTTTTATCCGGGGCTTTTTTGGTGGGGCTAATCCAAGGCAAGGAATGGCTCCGTCATTGCGAGGAGCGCAGCGACGAAGCAACCTGCCCCGCCTTAACCAACTTCGCGGATATACCCCACAAAAAAAAGGACATACCGTAGCATGTCCTTCCAGAAAATTCAGATAATTCTATTAATAGAATTTATACCTTTTATCAACGATTTTAGCGTCTTTTCGGAGAGCATCATAAGCTTCATAGGTGCCTCTCATTCTGAAGGTAGACTCCAGACGGTCTTTCAATAATTTAAGATCATCACCTGCTGTTGGGACTACGTTATTTGCAGAAATCATAAAAACACCATCATTACCTTTTACCGGACCTAAAACTTCACCAACCTTAGCAACTGATGCAGCAGCAATAAGAGCAGGTTCATTACCTACACCAGCAACTGTATATGACTGAAAATTAATTTTTGTCGCTTCCTGTATGGTAAGTCCCATTGAACGAGATAGATCATCGAGAGATTTTCCTTTATTTTTGCTAAAATCTGCCATAATAAGCTCTGCTTTTTTGTCCTTGAGCAAGGCAAATCTGATCTCATTCTCTACATCTTTCTGAGGAGCAATTCCATCTTCAATGACTTTTGTACAATATGCTACAACATAATGATCACCTATTTCAAAAACTGCCTGCTGACTGTTGTCAAGAATGATCTTGCCCTTTTCAGCCTGGAATAAAGCCATAATAAGAGTTCTTGGATTTTCAAGCCCCGGTAACGTTTTTTGCTGCGGAGCAATATCAGTAGCTACTCTTTTGTTGAGTCCGCCGGCAGTAATAGCTTTTATGAATTTATCATAGGTGTCGTTTGTACCTGCAAATTGACTGGCTGCTCCATAAGCCTTTTGATTCGTGAGCGAACCCGGCAGAATTTTACGGTCGATGTATCCGATATTGTATTTGCGTGAGTCTTTCGATTGATTGAGAATTTCAATAATATGAATACCAAAGGATGTTTCAGCAATCTTTATATCACCTTTCTTTCCTGTGAAACATGCATTATTAAATGGTACTACCATTCTTCCTTCCGGAAACCACCCAAGGTCACCACCTAATTTAGCTGAACCCTGATCATCAGAATTCGTAAGTGCAAGCGTTGCAAACGGAGTACCGGATTTAATAAGTTTAACCAGACTATCAGCTTCATGCTTTGCAGTCTCTTTTGTTCTCGTATTTCCTATCGACAGTAATATATGACGAACATGAACTGAATCAGGTCTGTCAGCAACTGCAATTAATTTTGCAATTTTATAAGAACCGTCTTCAATATACGGACCAAAGACTGCTTTTGTATCTTCTTTTTTTACAAAATCTTTTAAGTTTTCAGGTACACTGCTGAGAGGAATAAAGAAACCAACATATCTTGAGTCGCCACTTAGATTTATAAACTGAACAGGATCAGTTGTTGCTTCAAAATCCTGTTTTGTCTTATTAACCCATTCTTCCGTGCTCTTAATATCATCTTCTGAAGGAGTGACATCAAAAGTCACATATTCGATATCTCTGGAAGCTGTTCTTTTGTAATTCTCTTTGTGTTTTGCGTAATAGGCTTCGAGATCACTCTCATGAAGACTTATTGAAGAATCTGATACTGATGCGTAATTCTTCAGTATATAGCTAAAGTCGACTGTATTGCTATTAAGCTTCTGCTCAAATTCAACTTGTTTTGACGTCACAAATAAACCTTTCGCTACCAGAGTATTGTATTTTGTATTTGTCCTGTCATTTACAATTTCGTTCTCAAAAAAGAGCCAGTATTTCTTTGCAGTCGCATCAACTTCAGTTTGTTTCAAAAAATTGACGAGGAATGATTTGTTAAAAGTACCGGTCTGCTGATCGGTGAATAGCTGTTGCACAATCTGGTGAGGGCTGTTACCAAGAACCAATTCATCAACTTCTTCATTACTAACGCCAAGGCCCAGTTTCTTATACTGAGGATCGAGAAGCTTTTCTCTTACCATCTGTTGCCAGGTCTGCTCTCTTAAAGTCTCACTAGTAGCTTCATCAACATTTGATTTGCCAGAAAGCTTATATATCTCCAGTAGATTCTGCAATCTTAATTCATAATCCTGATAAGAAATATATTCCCCTTTAATCTGGCCTATCTCATAATATTTTTTTTGTTTTAGTCGCTGACCTCTTCCACGTCCAAAAAAGTCACTGACTACAAACAGGAAAAGTGAGAAACCAATTAATCCGGCAACTAATACCCCCGCTTTCTCGCGTAAAAATTGAAGTGCTGACATCTACTATGTTCTTTAATAATTAATAGAAATTATATCTTTTTGAATACAGGCGACAAATATAACAAATTTTCATTAAAACCCTGACGAGCATACAAATTGTTACTATAAGGGCCGGGGGGTAATTTTCTGAGTAGACTAAGTCCTGTAGTTTTTATTTTAAGATACCAATGAATTTTTTGATTTTGAACAAGGATGGTGAAATCTTTATTATTTCATTTTGTAAATATTTTGAAAAATGGTGAAAAAAGAGGGGGTGGTTGTAAAAAAAACATAAAAAATATAAAAAAAAGAATCTTTTATAGGAGCATTCTTGAAAAGATATCTATTTTTGTCATACAATATTGAAAAATACTTTATACCCTATTTATGGCAACATTAAGATTTAAAGCTCTGGAAGAATTGTTCGGCAGAATGCCAATTGAAGTTAAGTTACCCTCAAAAAGCGTATCCGAGTACTTCGGAGAAAATGTTTTTGATCTCCCTAAGATGGAACGGTTCCTTTCAAAAGAAGCTTACAAGGTTGTTAAACGTGCAATCAATGAAGGTAAGTCCTTAAGCCGAATCGAAGCAGACCAGGTTGCAACAGGATTGAAAGCCTGGGCTATGGGCCAGGGTGCTACACATTACACTCACTGGTTTCATCCTCTTACAGACGGAACAGCTGAGAAACATGATGCTTTTTTGGATATTTCTGACAATGGATACGTTGTTGAGAAATTTTCAGGTGAAGTACTCGTTCAGTCTGAGCCTGATGCATCAAGTTTTCCAAGTGGCGGTTTAAGAAATACCTTTGAAGCCAGAGGTTACACTGCATGGGATGTCTCTTCTCCTGTATTTATTGTTGGTACAACTCTTTGTATTCCTACAATTTTTGTTTCATACACAGGTGAAGCACTCGATTATAAATCACCCCTTCTTAAAGCGCTTTCAGAACTCGACAGGGCAGCTGTGGATGTTTGTCAGTATTTTGATAAAGATGTAACTAAAGTTATAGCAACACTTGGTTGCGAGCAGGAATATTTTCTTATAGATGATGCCTTATATCATGCAAGGCCAGATATCGTACTTGCTGAAAGAACTCTAATGGGTCATCAGTCATCTAAAGACCAACAACTCTCAGACCATTATTTTGGATCAATTCCTGAAAGGGTAATGGCATTTATGGAAGAGTTTGAATATGAATCTTATCGTCTGGGTATTCCTGTAAAAACGCGACACAACGAGGTGGCGCCAAATCAGTTTGAATGTGCTCCAATTTTTGAAGAAGTGAATCTGGCAGTCGATCATAACCAGCTTATTATGGATATTATGAGACGCGTGGGAAGGAAACATAAATTCAGGGTGCTTCTTCACGAAAAACCTTTTGCCGGTATTAATGGTTCAGGAAAACATAATAACTGGTCGATGGCTACAAATACCGGAGTAAACCTATTATCTCCCGGAAAAAATCCAAAAACCAATTTGCAGTTTCTTACATTCCTGGTGAATGTTATAAAAGCTGTTAATGAAAGTAATGATATGCTTAGAGCATCGGTAATGAATGAGACAAACTCTTACCGTCTTGGAGGTCATGAAGCACCTCCTGCCATTATTTCTGTATTTCTGGGAACTTACCTTACAAATATGCTCGATAATATTGCCAGGAAAGTTACAGATAAAAAGATGACGCCGGCTCAGAAAACCGAACTTAAGCTTGGCATCGGAAAAATACCAGAAATCCTTCTCGACAATACCGATAGAAACCGTACTTCTCCTTTTGCATTTACCGGCAACAGATTTGAATTCAGGGCAGTGGGCTCATCTGCAAACTGTAGCGCTTCAATGATTGTGTTAAATGCTGCAGTCTCATACCAGCTTACACTTTTCAAAAAGGAGGTTGATGAGATAATTAAAAAAGGCACTAACAAGGATGAAGCTATTTTCCAGGTACTGAAAAAATATATCCTTCAATCAGAAAGAGTATTGTTTGAAGGTGACAACTACAGCAAGGAATGGCATGCAGAAGCTAAGAAACGTGGTCTCAGTAACCTTTCAAGTATTCCTGAATCAATAAGCCTTTATCTTACAAAAAAATCACGTGAAGTGCTCATCGGATCTGGCGTCTTTACCGACAAAGAACTTGAAAGCCGTGTGGAAGTTGAATACGAAAAATTCACAAAGAAAGTACAAATTGAATCAAGGGTACTTGCTGACCTGGCTATGAACCATATTGTTCCCATAGCTATTGAGTACATGACCACTCTCATCCTTAGTGTTAAAGGCTTGAAAGAAATATTTAATGAGACCGAATTTGAGAGACTAGCCGGAGCGCGTAAAGAGGGCATTGTAAGCATTTCAGACCATATATCAATGATCAAAAAGCTGGTTCATGATATGGTAGAGGAACGCAAAAAAGCCAATTCCATTGATGGTGAGTATAAGAAAGCTATAGCATACGAAAGTAAAGTCAAACCATATCTCAATGAAATAAGGAACCATATCGACAAACTTGAGCTTGTTGTAAATAACGAGATCTGGCCTCTGCCAAAATACAGAGAATTACTTTTTACAAGATAAGTTAGTTTTTTTTATGTTAGGGTAAAAGGATTCCGTTTCGGGATCCTTTTTTTTGAGAGGGTTTTTGGGTTCCATTTTAAGTAACTAAAATCAAAATTGGTATGCTTCTTGTTGTACCAACTCAACCTTATTGTAATATTTAAGACTCATACACGTTAATTAATATTACCAGTTTTCCTTAAATTGTGTACTTTTATAGTCAAATTGAAGTTCTGTTTATGAAACGATTATTCTTATTAACAATTATTTTGATTTTCGTTACTTCTTATGAAGCTACTGCTCAGAAACGAAAAACGGAACGTGCATATACTTCATTTACTGCAGGTGAATATTATGATGCAATAGACTTGTTTAAGGATGCATATTCCAAAATCAAAAAATCAGATAAGGCTCAGCGCAGCGATCTGGTATTCATGATCGCAGAATGTTACAGACTTACCAATGATCCTAAAAACGCCGAAACATGGTATAAAATGGCTGTGAAATCCTCTTTTTCAAAACCAGAAGCACAATTCTGGCTGGCAGAATCAATGAAAAAGAACGGGAAATACCCAATGGCTATTGATGAATTCAAGAAATACAAACAGGTTTCTCCTTCTGATGCAAGGGCTGATCAGGAAATAAGGGCGTGCGAACTGGCTATAGATTGGATGAAGAGTCCCGAAGCTTATAAGGTCGAAGAACTAAAAGACATAAACTCAAGAGAATCTGATTTTAGCCCTTCATACGGCAGGGATGATTTTGGGATGATATATTTCACATCCTCACGTGAAGGAGTTGCAGGTAAAAAAACACACGGCGCTACAGGCCAGAATTTTACTGATATATTTGAAAGCAAAATAGATAAAAAATCTAAGTGGAGCACGCCTGTTCCCGTGGAGACTATAAATACCGAATTTGAAGAAGGAACACCTTCCTTCTCTTCCGACTACAAAGAACTTTATTTTACACGATGCGAGACAGGGAAACGTGAAAAGAAAGGCTGCATTATAATGTTGTCTACCCGCACTGGCGATAAGTGGAGCGAACCAAAAAATATTGGATTACTCCCCGATTCTCTTATATCTGCGCATCCGTCTATATCAAAGGACGGTCTCACACTTTATTTTGTCTCTGACCTTTCTGGCGGTTACGGGAAAAAGGATATCTGGAAGGTCACAAGAATAAGACCCGGCGACACTTGGTCCAAGCCAGTCAATCTTGGTCCGGATATAAATACTTCAGGTGATGAAGTATTCCCCTTCATTAGAGAAGATGGGACCTTGTATTTTTCATCAGATGGCCTTATTGGCCTTGGCGGCCTCGATATATTCAAAGCCACTCAACAACCTGATGGAAGCTGGGTTGTACTTAACATGAAACCACCAATAAACAGTTTTGCCGACGACTTTGGTATCGCATTTGAGGATAACAGCGAAAAAGGGATTTTCAGTTCTACAAGGAAAGGTAAAGGCGATGATGATCTCTATTCCTTTGAACTTCCTCCTTTGAGATTTAATGTAACCGGACTGGTAAAGGATGAAAAGACCGGAACTCCAATCCCTTCATCGGTAGTACAGTTGATTGCCAGTGACGGTTCAAACCTGCAGGCTGAAACTGGTGCCGGAGGCGACTTCAAATTTGCACTTAAGCCCGAAGTGGATTATATATTCCTGGCTTCAAAACGGGGCTATCTGAATGGCAAGGAAAAGGAAACTACTAAAGGACAGGATAAGAGTCGTGATTTTATGGTCACAATTCTGCTGACCGGAATCGATAAACCAATAGAGCTGCCAAATATCCTGTATGACTTTGGTAAATGGGACCTGCGTCCTGAGTCGATGGTTTCTCTCGACAAACTTGTTGAAACTCTTCTAGATAACCCTAATGTAACGATAGAGCTTATGTCACATACCGATTCAAGGGATACGGAGGAATATAATCTGACATTGTCTCAGAAGAGAGCCCAGATTGTAGTTCAATATCTAATCGATAAAGGCATTGAACCCGACAGACTTCTTGCAAAAGGATATGGTGAATCTACACCAAAGGTTGTCGATGCAGTAATTGCAGGTCAAAATTCATTCCTGAAAATTGGAACTGTTTTGTCGGAGCAATTTATCAATACTCTTCCTAATGATGAGCAAAAAGAAATTGCTCATCAGATTAACCGTAGAACTGAATTCAAGGTTGTAAGAACCGACTATGAGTCTCCTAAGAAATAAAATTAATGAAAGACCGGTTTATTGCTATCTTTAGCCAATATTTTTCTGTATGGCTTTTGAATCAAAGTACAATAAAAGAGGCGTATCATCATCAAAAGAAGATGTGCATGCTGCAATAAAAAATATAGATAAAGGTCTCTTTCCAAAGGCTTTCTGTAAAATTGTTCCCGATATTCTCTCAGGTGACAAGGATTACTGTAACATAATGCATTCCGACGGCGCAGGTACCAAGTCATCTCTCGCTTATATCTACTGGAAAGAAACAGGTGATACTTCAGTATGGAAAGGTGTAGCACAGGATGCTATCGTTATGAATATAGATGACCTTTTGTGTATTGGAGCATACGATAATATACTTTTCTCCTCCACAATAGGCCGGAATAAAAATCATATCCCGGGCGAAATTATTTCAGCTATCATAAACGGAACAGAAGAGGTTCTGGCAGAACTGCGACAAATGGGTATAGGTATTTACTCAACCGGAGGAGAAACTGCCGACTTAGGCGATCTTATCCGCACAGTGGTTATCGATTCTACCGTAATTACAAGAATGAAAAGATCTGACGTGATCTCAAATCACACAATCTCTGCAGGTGACGTGATTGTTGGGCTGGCTTCATCAGGGAAAACAACTTATGAAAAGGAATATAACAGCGGTATGGGTAGCAATGGCCTTACATCAGCGCGGCACGACCTTTTTGCTCCTTACCTTGCTTCTAAATATCCCGAAAGCCTTGATGTAACCTTACCATACGATCTCATCTACGCCGGGAAATACCGGCTCACCGACCCGATTGAAGGGCTTAATACCGATGCAGGAAAACTGGTCCTTTCACCAACCCGAACCTACGCACCCGTTGTGAAGGAAATCCTTGAAACAATGCGATCTGAAATTCATGGGATGATACATTGTTCAGGCGGCGGTCAGACTAAGGTGATGCATTTTATTGATCATATGCACATAGTAAAAGACAACCTATTCCCATTACCTATATTATTTCACCTCATTCACGATCAATCAGGCACAGCATGGCCGGAGATGTATAAGGTGTTCAATATGGGTCATCGTTTTGAGATCTATACTGATAAGAAAAATGCTTCTGAAATAATAAGGATTGCTGCCGGATTTAATCTTGAAGCCAAGGTTATCGGACATTGCGAAGCATCTGAAAACAAGAAGCTTACCATCAAATCAGAATTTGGTAATTTCGAGTATTAGTTGCTGACTATTCCAATTGCCGGGGCCACACGAAGTCTTCAGACCTTAGCAAATTAACAACCGAAGTTTGAAAACTTCGGTTAGCACTTTAGCACCTTTTTATTATCTTTGCACCCTGAAAATTTATACTATTTATGGCAAACAACATGATTCTTGAGAAGCTGGAGGGGGTGAAATCCAGATTTATTGAGGTTGGTGATCTTCTCACTCAACCTGATATTCTCACGGATATGAAAAAGTATGTCAGACTGAATAAAGAATACAAGGATCTCCTTCCCATAATCGAGTCTTATGAAAGATATAAGCTGGCTTTAAGTAACATTACGAGTTCAAAGGAAATACTTGCAACCGAGAAAGACGAGGAGATGCGCGATATGGCGAAGTCGGAGCTCGACGATCTGACAACACATCTTCCTGACATGGAAGAGGAAATAAAAATGCTTATCATACCGGCTGATCCTGAGGATGATAAAAATGCTGTTATGGAAATCAGAGCCGGAACAGGCGGCGATGAGGCCAGTATTTTCGCAGGCGACCTATTCAGAATGTACAGTAAGTATTTCGAAACCAGGGGTTGGAAAGTCGATGTTAATAACACCTCTGAAGGCACTTCAGGCGGATTTAAAGAAATTGTCCTGAGTATTACGGGCAATGGTGTTTATGGCATAATGAAATATGAATCGGGTGTTCACCGTGTACAGCGGGTACCCCAGACTGAGACTCAGGGTAGGATTCATACCTCGGCTGCGTCTATTGTGGTTCTACCCGAAGCTGATGAGTTCGATATCGATCTCAGAACAGAAGATATCCGTAAAGACACCTATTGTTCTTCGGGTCCCGGAGGGCAATCGGTGAATACAACATATTCTGCAATTCGTCTGACACATATCCCCTCTGGTATTGTTGTTACGTGTCAGGATGAAAAATCGCAGCTTAAAAACTACGATAAGGCTCTTAAAGAACTTAGGACCAGGTTATACAATCTTGAATATCAGAAATATCTCGATGAGGTTTCTCAAAGAAGGAAAACGATGGTTTCAACCGGTGACCGTTCAGCGAAGATCAGAACCTATAATTATCCGCAGGGCAGAATGACCGATCACAGGATCAATCTTACCATTTATAATCTCCCTTCCATAATGGATGGTAATATTCAGGAAGTATTGGACAAGCTTCAGATGGCTGAAAATTCAGAAAGACTGAAAGAAAGCAATATCTAAATAAATGCAGGATGGATTACGCCGGGTTATTTGAGAAAATTGTAAAAAAACGTTCATTCCTTTGTGTTGGTCTCGATTCTGAAATTGAAAAAATTCCTTCATTTCTTTTAAAGAAAAAAGATCCAATATTTGAATTTAATAAGCTGATCATTGATGCAACACATAAATATACAGTTGCTTACAAGCCTAATGTGGCTTTCTATGAATGTTATGGCGCCAGTGGCTGGAATTCGCTTAATGCTACTGCTGACTATATAAAGGAGAAATATCCTGAAATCTTTCTCATAGCTGATGCAAAACGAGGTGATATAGGGAATACATCTAAAATGTATGCCAGGGCGTTTCTCGAAAATATGTCTTTCGATGCCATCACAGTTGCCCCGTATATGGGTGAAGATTCAGTGACCCCGTTTTTATCTTATAAAGAAAAATGGGTTGTACTTCTGGCTCTTACCTCAAATAAAGGTGCCGATAATTTTCAATATCACAACGAAGATGGCATAAAACTCTTTGAACGGGTTTTGACTATGGCGCAGAAATGGGGCACAACCGATAATATGATGTTTGTGGTTGGTGCAACCAGGGCCGAGATGCTAAAAAATATCAGAAAGCTCGTCCCTGAACATTTTCTGCTGGTTCCGGGAGTAGGAGCTCAGGGAGGCAGTCTTGCCGAAGTAGCAAAATATGGTCTTAATAATAAATGCGGCCTTCTCGTAAATTCTTCACGTGGAATAATTTTTGCCGACAATACAGAAAAATTCGATATAGTCGCCGGTGAAAAAGCCAAAGAGATTCAAACCGAAATGGAGTGTTATCTCACCCAGCATAAGTTAATCTAGGTTCAGATAATCTGCAGCTTACACCCCTAAATCCCCAGGGGTGGAACCCTGTTCCTCTGCGCCTCTCATGGAACTAAAAGAAATTTTTTTATTCATCTTGATATGTATTCCATTTTTTCATAAATTTATATTCTTGCTGTAATATTAATTTGTGCTAAAATGAAAGAGGAATTTCTCCATTATCTGTGGAAATACAGCCTCTATGATACAGACAGGCTGTTCGACAACGAAAACAATAAAATTGTTGTGCTTCATCCGGGTGACTATAATCACGATTCTGGTCCCGATTTCTTCAATGCCAGGATCTCTCTTGCCGGAACTACATGGGCCGGGAATGTTGAAATTCATACGAAGTCATCGCACTTCGATATCCACGGGCATCAGTTCGATCCTGCATTCAACAATGTGATTCTTCATGTAGTAGGAGATAACGATAAACGTGTATTCAATTCAAAAGGAGAGGAGCTCCTTACTGCCAAAATCTTTTTTGATCCGGCATTATTGGAAAAATATGAAGTGTTGGTTAACAATCCACACACTATTGCCTGTCAGGATGAGATCAGGAAAGTTGACCCAATAATTGTCCGACATTGGCTGAACTCACTCTTAGTTGAAAGACTGCAAGGAAAATCTGAGGCTATTCTGAAAATATTAGCTGCTACGGGCAATGACTGGGATGAAACATTTTACCGTTTATTAAGCCGCTATTTTGGATTTAGGGTGAATACGGAGCCATTTGAGATGCTGGCTGCGGCACTTCCGTTCAGGATAATTCGCAAGCACAGTGATAACATATTTCAGATCGAAGCGCTTTTATTCGGCACAGCAGGGTTATTAGATGCGGGATTATTTAAGGAAGCGCTTTCAGATGAATACTACAAAAATCTGATTAAGGAATATTCTATCCTTTCAGCCAAATATTCCCTGCAACCTTTGCATGGGTGGCTGTGGAAATTTTCGAGACTACGGCCATCAAATTTCCCGACTGTAAGACTTTCTCAGCTCGCAGCAATGTTGTCGGTATCGGGTGGACTATTCTCGAGAGTAACTGAGGCCAGGGATATTAAAGGTATCAGAGAATTATTTGAAGTTTCGGCAACAGAATACTGGGATAATCATTTTGTTTTCGGGAAGAAAAGCGCTAGGGTAACAAAGAATACAGGTTCACAGGCTATCGATATATTTCTGATCAACGCAGTGATACCTGTTATTTTTGTTTATGGGAAGGAAAGAGCTTATCAGGATATTGTGGAAAGAGCTCTTTCGTTCATGGATCAGGTGCCACCCGAAGAAAATGTAATAGTCAGAGAATGGGATGATGCAGGGATTTTTGCAGAATCTGCTTTCTATACACAGGCTCTTATTCAGTTGCGAAATGAATATTGTAAAAAAAGAAAGTGTTTGAACTGCCGAATAGGAAATAAGGTAATAAGTAAGGGGAAGAAATTAATGAATAATGAGGAGCTGTTATTGGAACCTTGAAGCACGCAACTTTCTGCCTCTTTTTTGCATCTAATATATGATGAGGAACATGAATTTTTGTTTAGAATTTAGCCTGAAAGAATAAAATATTTGTCAACTTTTAAAAAAAAAAGACAATTGTTTGATATTTTATATAAAAAAGCCTTATTTTTGCGTTCCAAAATTGGCGACTCAATCTATATTTGGATTAACAATATTTTAATTAAGGATATGTATTTAACCACAGAAAAAAAGCAGGAGTTTTTCAAAACTTTCGGAACATCTGAAATCGATACAGGTACCGCTGAGGGCCAGATTGCACTGTTCTCATACAGGATTAATCACCTTACAGAACATCTTAAAAAGAACAAGAAAGATTTCAGTACCCAGCAGGCACTTATCAAGCTTGTAGGAAAGAGGAGAAGACTTTTAGACTATCTGAAAATTAAAGATATCGGACGATATCGTGAAATCATAAAAGCGTTGAAATTACGTAAATAAGGGATAAAAGGCAATTCAACATTGCCTTTTTTCATATAATTTCAGTTTTTCATAAAATTATAAGTACAATGTTTAGTATAAAAGAGAAGATAATTGATCTCGGCGACGGGCGGACCATAACTCTCGAGACTGGCAGAATGGCCAGACAGGCCGATGGATCTGTCTTATTAAAAATGGGGAAAACAATGTTGCTTGCAACAGTTGTATCAGCAAAGGTGGCAAAGGAAGATACCGATTTTATGCCTCTTTCTGTAGAGTATAAAGAAAAATATGCATCCTCAGGCCGCTTTCCAGGCGGTTTTCTGAAAAGAGAAGCCAGAGCGTCCGATTATGAAATTCTGGTATCTCGTCTTGTCGACAGGGTACTCAGACCACTTTTCCCCGATGATTATCATGCAGAAACTTTTGTGACAATAAATCTGGTTTCAGCAGATATGGATATAATTCCTGATGCTCTTGCTGGTCTTGCAGCATCAGCTGCTCTGGCAGTTTCGGATATCCCATTCAACGGTCCGATATCAGAAGTAAGAGTAGCACGGATAAATAAAAAATTTATTATTAACCCTACTGCCTCCCAATTGGAAGATGCTGACATCGACCTTATAGTTGGTGCAACTTATGATAATATTATGATGGTTGAGGGTGAAATGAAAGAGGTCTCTGAAGAGGAGATGCTCGAAGCTCTCAAAATTGCTCATGATGCTATAAAAGTTCATTGCAAGGCTGTGATGGAATTTGCTGAAGAAGTTGGATCAACAGTGAAGCGTAAATACTCACATGAAAACAATGATGAAGATCTGAGGAAAAAAGTTTGGGATGATACGTACACAAAATGTTACGAAGCAGCTAAATCGTGCACCGCAGATAAACATAAGAGAATTGATACTTTCGATGGTATAGTAGCTGATTTCCTTGGTCAATACTCAGAAGAAAATCCGGTAAATGAAACACTTGTAAAGAGATATTATCACGATGTTTTAAAAGAAGCTTCAAGACGACTTGTCCTTGATAACAATATCAGGCTCGACGGCAGGAAACCCGATGAGATCAGACAGATTGTATGCGAAATTGACACACTCCCTGCAACTCACGGATCATCATTATTTACCAGAGGAGAAACACAGTCCCTGACAACTGTTACATTAGGTACCAAGCTTGATGAGAAGATCATCGACGATGTACTTAATAAAGGCACAATAAAATTTACACTTCATTATAACTTCCCTCCGTTTGCTACCGGCGAAGCCAAGGCTTATCGAGGAGTAGGCAGAAGAGAGATCGGACATGGAAACCTTGCTCACAGGGCTCTTAAAAATATGATGCCCTCCGATGAAGAGAATCCTTATGCAATACGTGTAGTATCCGACATTCTGGAATCCAACGGATCGTCTTCAATGGCAACTGTATGTGCCGGAACACTTGCCCTTATGGATGCAGGTGTTAAGCTGAAGAAACCGGTATCCGGCATAGCAATGGGCCTTATTTCAGATAAGGAGACAAAAAAATATGCTGTTCTTTCAGATATCCTTGGTGATGAAGATCATCTGGGCGATATGGACTTTAAAGTAACAGGAACGCGCGATGGTATTACTGCTACTCAGATGGATATTAAAGTTGATGGTCTGTCTTTTGAGATCCTTACAAAAGCACTCAATCAGGCTAAGGTAGGCAGGCTGCATATTTTGGACATAATGACTCAGACTATTTCTGAACCACGTGCAGAGCTTAAGCCTCACGCTCCAAGGATTGAAATGCTTACCATTCCAAAAGAACTTATAGGAGCGCTAATTGGCCCTGGTGGAAAAGTAATCCAGGAAATTCAGCGTGTCACAGGTGCTACAATTATTGTGGAAGAAATAGACGGTCACGGCGATGTAAATATCTTTGGTGAAAATGCTGAAGTTATTACTGCTGCACTCGACTGGGTGAAAAAGATAGTAACTGTTCCTGAAATAGGACAGGTATATAAAGGGAAGGTGAAAACTATAGTTCAGTTTGGAGCATTTGTCGAAATATTGCCAAATAAAGACGGGCTTGTACATATATCTGAATTAGAATGGCATAAAGTTGATAAGGTTGAGGATGTCCTTAAAGAAGGTCAGGAAATAGAAGTCAAAATAATTGATATCGATCCCAAGACCGGAAAGATAAAACTATCGAGGAAAGAACTTCTTCCACGTCCTCCGCGACAGGAACCAGAAAAAAGAAACACTGATCAAAATCAGAATAAATAATGAGGAAGCCGGTTTTAAGCCGGCTTTCTCATTGTTGTTTCGTTTCCAATTAATAAATTTGGTTTATAGTATTTGCTATAATATTCCGGGATGAAGATTAAATACAACTATGTAGTAATAGAGGGTAATATCGGGGCAGGCAAAACTACGCTGGCAGGAAGAATCGCCGAACAATTCAATGCAAATCTTATCCTCGAGCACTTTGCCGATAATCCCTTCCTTCCCAAATTCTACCTCGATCCTGAAAAATATTCCTTTCCCCTTGAATTATCCTTTCTCGCAAGCAGGTATAAACAGCTCAAGGAAGAACTGGTGCCCCAGGATCTTTTTAAATCGTTCTCGGTAGCTGATTATTATTTTATGAAATCGTTGGTGTTTGCAGCCTCTACACTTACAGGCGATGAGTATAATCTTTACAGGCAGATATTTAATATCATTTACGGAACATTGCCAAAGCCTGATATCTACGTCTATCTTCATCTGAATCCCGACAGGCTTATGGAAAATATCCGGAGAAGAGGTCGTGAATATGAAGGATCAATCACAAGGGATTATCTGCAGAAAATCCAGGAAAGTTATTTTACATTTTTTAAACAGAATCAGGAGAACAGATATCTTATTATCGACATTAATGATATAGATTTTGTAGCCAATGAAAATCATTACATAAAGATTATAGACACTATTTTTTTTGATAATTATCCAGTCGGCTTAAATAAAGTGATATTATGATAGCGTAATATTGAGACGTGATTTTTGTAACATTTTTAATAAATTTTGTAATTGTATTCATTCTTTTTGTTAGCATCTTTGAAGATTAGCACTGAGTTATTAACCAAAGTCACGGGATGCCTGTTGAAAGTTTAAATCATAATTGGTATAGTTGTATTTATGCATCAAAATGAATCAAATTGTGGATTATAATAGTCTGGTTATCTATAAATTATAAAAACATGTCCATTCACTTTATTTTGTCGAATAATTTTGCTTAATTTGTGTTATGGCTATTTTATTGTAAATTTGTGTTCTAGTTATATAAAAATTTTATTATTAAGGTAATTAAGTAAAGTCAGTCATTAAAGTCAGTCATTAAGGTATCATAAACAAAAAACATTTTTAAATTATGAAAAATTTCAGAAACTATTTTATCCTTATCCTGGTCGCGGCCGTAATGTCAAGTTGCAGCGGTTTGAATAAGATGAAGAAAAACTCCAACTTGGTGAAGTATGAAGTTACTCCTAAAGTTCTTGAAACACATGCAGGTGTAGTTACACTAACAATTAAAGGTACATTTCCTGCCAAGTACTTTGATAAAAAAACCACCGTTACTGCAACTCCTGTTCTCACCTATAATGGTGGAGAAACTTCTTTTGATAAAGTTCAGGTTCTTCAGGGTGAAAGCGTACAGGCTAATAATAAAGTAATTACTGCTACTTCAGGCGGAGATTTTACATATACAGCCACAATTCCTTATAAGGATGCAATGAGAATGTCAGAATTGGTACTTAGAGTGAAGGCTGTCAGAGGTAAAAAGAATCTCGATTTTGATCAGATTAAACTTGCTGATGGTGTTATTGCAACATCAACACTGGTTGAAAAAGACGCCCGCCCAATCCCAATGAAAGATATGTATGTAAAAATCGTTCCTGAGGCTAAGCTCGCTGATATTCACTACGCGATAAACCAGGCAGAGTTAAGCAGTAAAGAACTCAAAGCCGAAGACATTGCTCTTTTGAAAGAATATATCAAAACAGTAAGCGCAGATCCAAGCCGCCAATTGAAATCAACAGAAGTAAGCTCATACGCATCCCCTGATGGTTCGATGAAAATTAATGAGCCTCTGTCAGAAAAAAGAGGAAAAACTGCTGACAAATTCATCAAAAAAGAATTCAATAAAGTTGAGGCTGCAAAAGCTGATGGTTTCTTCACATCCAAAACAACTCCCGAAGACTGGGATGGTTTTAAAACAGAAGTTGAGAAATCAAGCATCCAGGACAAAGATCTTATCCTTCGCGTTCTTTCAATGTATTCCGATCCTGATGTTCGTGAAAAAGAAATTAAGAACATGAGCTCAGCATTCGAAGTTCTTAAATCAGAGATTCTTCCAAAACTCAGAAGATCAAAAATGACAGTTAATGCTGATCTTATTGGTCGTACGGATGAGGAAATTCTCTCACAGATGAGATCAGATCCTAAAGTATTAGGCCTCGAGGAAATGCTGCATGCAGGAGTTCTCGCAACCGATCCTAACGAACAACTTAAGTTTTACCAGATAACCGCTGAAAACTTCCCAAAATGTGTCCGCGCTAAGAATGACATGGGTATCGCATACATGAATTTAGGCAAGACAGATGAAGGTATTGCAGAATTCGAAAAAGCTAAAGCAATTCAGAACAACGATATAGTGAAAAACAACCTTGGTTTTGGTGCACTCGTTAAAGGCGATGTCGCAAAAGCTGAAGAATATTTCAACTCTATGACAGCTGCAACCCCTGAATCAAAATATGGTCTTGGCGTAATAGCTATCACCAAAGGCGAATATGACAAAGCTGTTAATTATTTTGGCAACGAAGCCAGCTACAATCTTGGACTTGCACAGTTGCTCAAAGGTGACGTAAACAACGCAAAGACAACACTCGATGCAGTTAAAGTAGTAAAGAAGGACGGTAAACTTCCTTATCTTAAGGCTGTTGTAGGTGCTCGTCTCGATGACAAGAATTACATGCAGAATAATCTCCGCGATGCTGTTGGCGCTAATGGAAGTTGGAAAGCCTATGCAAAAACAGATCTGGAATTTGCAAAATTCTTTAACGACGATACATTCAAATCAACTGTTCAGTAATATCTGAAAATATAAATAAGAAAGGCTGCCAGATCGGCGGCCTTTTTTATTTATTACCTCACCTCAGCCCCACTCCATGAATGACTCACCCCAACCCCTCTCCTTAAGGAGATGGGCTAGTCCGGCTGGGTTTTTACCCCCTTCGTTGATACCTCCCATAACACAATGCCCACGCTTATTGCAATATTGAAGGAATGCTTGGTTCCAAACTGAGGGATCTCCACACAAAGGTCACACATATCTACAATCTCCTGATCAACACCGTTCACTTCATGGCCAAATATAAGTGCGTATCTGGTGTCTCCGGCGATCTTTAAGTTCTGTAGTTCCACCGATCCTTCTGCCTGTTCAACAGCCAGTATTTTATAACCGGCTTCTCTGAGCTCACTGATGGCCTCTGAAGTTTTCTGGAAATATTTCCAGGTAACCGATTCAGTAGCACCCAGAGCTGTTTTCTGAATCTCCCTGTGAGGAGGACAGGAGGTTATGCCGCATAAGTAAATTGCTTCAGTAAGGAATGCATCAGCTGTTCTGAATATTGACCCTACATTGCTCTGGCTCCTTACATTGTCAAGGACTATTATGAAGGGAGATTTTGACGTTTCCCTGAACTGTTCCAACGACTTCCTGTCGAGTTCTTTATTGAGGAGTTTTCGCATTCTTTTTTATGCGAAAATAGTTAATTAATCTCTTAAATGTTGTTATTTTGTAAAGAGTGAATACACGCAAATTTGGCTGATATTTAATTTAATTTTGTAAAGAATGAACGTTCATGAATTCCAGGGTAAGTCGTTGCTGAAAGCTTACAATGTCGACATTCAGGAAGGCTTTGTAGCTGAAACTCCTGAACAGGCCGTAACCATTGCCCGACAAATACAGGAAAAATATGGGTCAGTTTTTTTTGTTGTAAAAGCCCAGATTCATGCCGGAGGCAGGGGCAAGGGAGGTGGCGTTAAACTCGCTCGTTCAGTTGAAGACGTCGGAAAACTGGCAACACAAATGCTGGGAATGCAGCTCGTAACACCTCAAACCGGACCGGAAGGCAAAAAAGTAAACAAGGTTCTCATCGCTCAGGATGTTTATTATAAAGGGGAATCTGAGACTAAAGAATTCTATATAAGTCTTCTTCTTAACCGCGATAGCGGCCGATATATTGTTATGTACTCTCCTGAAGGTGGCATGTCTATTGAAGAAGTAGCTGAAAAAACACCCGATCGTATATTCACAGAAGAAATTATGCCGGGAATAGGTTTTCAGCCATTTCAGATGCGTAATATTGCTTTTAAGCTGGGACTGTCAGGAGTAGCTTTAAAAAACATGGTTAAGTTTCTTTCAGGGATTTATGAAACATTTACAGGCTGTGATGCTCAGCTGCTTGAGATAAACCCTGTTTTAAAAACCAGCGACAACAGAGTTCTGGCTGTAGATTGTAAGCTTGTGATTGACGATAACGCTTTATTTCGCCAGCCCGAGATACTGGCAATGAGAGATCTGAATGAGGAAGATCCCATCGATGTGGAAGCCAGTAACCACAATCTCAACTTTGTAAAGCTTGATGGGAATGTTGGCTGTATGGTGAATGGTGCCGGGTTGGCAATGGCTACAATGGATATTATAAAACTCTCCGGTGGATCACCCGCTAATTTCCTTGATGTTGGCGGCAGCGCAAATGCAAAAACAGTTGAAGCCGGTTTCCGCATAATCCTTAAGGACCCCGCTGTAAAGGCAATATTGATCAATATTTTCGGTGGAATAGTCAGATGCGACAGAGTGGCGAATGGAGTCGTTGAGGCTTACAAATCAATAGGTAAAATAAGAGTTCCTGTTATTGTAAGGCTGCAGGGGACCAATGCGGAAGAAGCAAAAAAGATAATCGATAGCTCTGGTCTCGCGGTATTTTCAGCTATCTCCTTTAAAGAAGCTGCAGAACATGTAAATAAAATCTTAACCTAAAAGAGGAGCAAGGGGGCCTTGTGAGAAAGCTAAAAAAATCCGTAAAACGGGTATTCTATGGTATTGGATTTATCATCCTGATTTCAGGATATCTCTTAATAATGAAGGGAAGAAAAAATCATAATTCTTCCTTCTTCAGCTCCCGTTGTATCGATTATAAACAAAGAGATTTCAGCCGTAGGTTAAATGACCGGATTGTTGATTATTCTGCTGCTGCAAAACTAAAGGGTATCAAGCCTTGTAAAGATGACGCAGAATTAAAACGATATTTGTCTGCCGGATTACTTGTAAAGGTAAAGAGTGGAAGCGGTTACATAGTTGAAAAAATGACCTATAGTTACCCCTGTGTTACCAGAGACAGTAAGATATTGCTTGATGAGATAGCAAGGAGGCTTAGACAAAAGGCTGCCAGACAGGGATTATCCGGAGTGAAATTTTATATCACATCGATGACCAGGAGGCCTGAAAATGTAATTAAATTGAGAAAATTAAATGGAAATGCCTCAGCAAACAGCCCACATATGTATGGAAATGCTTTCGACATAAGCTATAAACGATTTGTAGCAAGGAAATGGGTTATGACAGAATGTGATAAGAGATTCCTCAAGGAAGCACTTGGTGAAGTTATCTCGCAACTGAGATCAGAGAGCAGATGCTGGGCCACCTATGAGAAAGTTCAGAGTTGTTACCATGTGGTTGCCCGCTAGCACCGGTTTTACTTTTTACATGAATCATCGCAATGAGGCTTATCTGCCGATTTCCCGCATCGACATAGGCTGACTTCAGCCGGAGATGATTCATTGTTTCTTTGCAAATCTTTTAGAATGAAATTCCCGGTGATCTTAAGCGGACCAAAATCTAATACTTCTACTACCGTTTTGGACTTTTTATCATTATTTTCTTCCATAACTGAAATATTTAACCTATGAACCCCACTTTCCTGTGCTTACCATCGCAGAAGGGCATATGATCACTAACACCGCAGCGACAGATGGATACCATACCTTCATTTACTTCTTTATTGTTCCCGTTGTATGATAGAGTGAAGGTACCTTTTAGAACAATTGGCCCATCGGGCATAACTTTAACCGATACAGGCTGCTCGTCTGTGTCAGCTTCGAATAAGGCAATAAGTTCAGGTCTTCTGAACTTAATATGATTAAGCTGATCGGGACCTACAGATTCATTTTTTGATTCGTCATTCCATTTCCAGGCAAGAGCTTCCGTAGGACATAAATTCACTACTTCAATAATCCTTTCTGTTGTCGCTCCATCCATATCTACCCAGGGTCTTTTGCTTGGATCAAAAACTTCAAGTAGTTCCCGATAACAATATGAGGCATGTATGCATGCTGATGGTTTCCAATAGACGGTAATATCTTTGTTCTTATAACGTCTGCCTCCTGAAAATTGGCTCTCACTTTTTTCCATCGCCAATATATTTTTTATTTTTTGATTATTAATTTATTTCTGAAAAGTCCAATTAGCCCCGCCCTCAAGTCAGAAATCAATTAATTTAATCTTAGTAAAGAGAACTATTAATTCAAGGTCGCAATTTAACATTTTTTATAATCATTCGGATTGCAGTGACACAGCGAATATTTATATTTGTATTATATCATTTTTTAAATGAGTAAAATTCATTTAATTAGCCGGATATTAAATTGGGGCATTGAGGTAACTAATTCCAGATGATCCTGAATATTCTCAGCAGAGCATCAGATGTCATAAAATGATGGCTACTGGTATCTTGAATAGTTATGGTAGAATGAATTTATCGGGGAATTAAACTATGATCAGTTGTGATTGGGCTTGCGGATTAAGCGTAGTAATTTCGCAGCCAGTCAGTATTATTTTGCTTACGATATTGGCTTTCATGTCAGTATTCTGTTGCTTTATTCTCTATTTTTTCTTCCTGCTTAAAAAATCGAATAATGAATTGTTTAAAAAAAACGAGCAGATTACAGAGCATAACGCAGCTCTGAAACTTTCAAATGAAGTACTTGCCGGTCAAAAGGAACTGATCACCAAAAAACACACAGAAACAGATAAGTTTTATGAAATGCTTGTACAGTCAGCAAACGACGGGATTTCCTTTTACGACAGAAGCTGGAATCTGAGATACTGCAATTCTGCCTTTTACTCCATGATCGGTTACGATCGCACATCATACAATGATGCACGTCAGGAAGATCTGATTCATCCCGACGATCTGGATTATCAGGTTAGACGTGACCAGTCACTTGTCAATAACGGGTTTTTTGAATCAGAATTACGTCTGAAGCATAAAGCAGGCCATTATATGACCCTGTCTACCCGATCTGTTACAGTACGAAGCGAAACTGGGGAGGTGCTGGGCGCCCTGACGATTTCACGTGATATTACTAAGATGAAAAAAGTATACGAGGACCTTGTAAAAGCAAACATCGGCGCTGAATCGAGCAAAAGGTTAAAATCAAATTTCCTGGCGAATATCTCACACGAAATCCGTACTCCGCTTAATAGTGTAGTAGGCTTTTCAAATCTGCTTCTGTCTGACAATTTAACAAACGAAGTAAAGGAAGAATATATTGAACATATAAACCATAACAGTGAAAAACTGCTGCAGATTATTGGTGATATAATAGATCTTTCACGTCTTGAGAGTTCTCAGATCCAGATAACATATGAAGAAGCTTCTCTTTCAATGATAGTTAATGAAATAATAGAGGAAGCCAGACAGGTGATAAAACGAAATGAAAAACCAATAATCCTCAATATAAAGAATCACTTCGAAGATGCAGGTGATCTGATTTTTACAGATAGAGTCTGGCTTAAGAGAGTATTAAATCATCTCATGGACAATGCCGTAAAATTTACTCTCGAAGGATCTGTTGAGCTGGCATACTTACTCGAGAATCAGAATATCATTTTTAAAATCAGAGACACAGGAATCGGCATTAACAAAGAGAATCTTGGTCGTATATTTGAGGAATTCCGTCAGGAATTCGATGGCCATCACCGGCCATTTGAAGGACTTGGCATTGGACTCACTCTCGCAAAAGAAGTCATTGAAAGGATGGGTGGCAAAATATTTGTTGAGTCTGAAAAGGGCGTTGGCTCCGAATTTAGTTTTTCAATCCCTTACCGGCCGGCAGGAAGTCCGAGAACCAAAGCTCCTTTCGCCGTTCAGGAACAGATCACTAAGTCAATTGACTGGTCTTCAAGAAAGTGCCTTCTCGTCGATGATAATAAGGATGTGCTGATATATCTCAACAGGATACTTAGCGATACCGGTGTTACTATACTAACTGCCAGATCGGGTTTCGAAGCTATAGAATTAATCAAAAATAATTCTGACATTGACGTTGTCCTTCTTGATATGCAGATGCCGGAAATGAATGGGATCGAAGCCACCAAAGAAATCAGGAAAATACGTAAGGACATTCCGATAATCGCCCAGACAGCCTTTATATTTGAGGATGATAAAGATATAATCCTCGAGGCCGGATGTGACGCCTGCCTGATAAAACCGATAAAAAGAGAACACCTGCTGACAGTCATGTCAGGTTTTGTGAAGTAAAACCAGATAGGATTAGGCTGAAAATTGAGTAATTTTATCAGATGACACATTCCCGTTTTGCTGATATTATTTTGCCTCTTGCTGTACACGGAAGATTCACATATATTATTCCTGACGAGTTTGAAGATGATGTTAAATCAGGAGTGATGGTTACCGTTCCTTTTGGGAAAAAAAATCTGTATTCGGGTATCGTTTGCAAAATTCATGATAAGGAACCTGGTTTTAAAAACATCAAATCTATACTTAATGTAGCAAACAAAATACCGCTGATAAATGACCTGCAGCTGAAACTGTGGCAATGGATATCTGAATATTACCTGTGCGGTGAAGGGGAAGTGATGAAAGCGGCTCTGCCAAGCGAAATAAGTCTCAGCACATTTAAGCCTCGTCGGGAGACATTTATAAAACTGGCTTCCCGTTTTACCGAAGATGAACTGAATGAGCTGCTGAATAAATTGAAGAAGGCCCCGCGACAACAGGATCTTCTTTCAAACTATTTAAGAATTACAGGTTATGAAACAGGAAAAGAGGTTATCCCCGTAAAAAAATCACAGCTCCTAACTGAATCACGAACATCTCCGGGCATTCTTGATACACTTGTAATAAAAGGAATATTTAAAGCTGAATCACACTCCGTATCGAGAATATCTGAAAATGATAATTTCACTGAGCCGATAAAAAAATTAAGCGAAGCACAGGCTATATCATTTGAATCCGTAAGAACACAGTTTAAAGAAAAAGATATTGTTCTTCTGCATGGAGTAACATCAAGCGGAAAAACTGAAATATATATACATCTTATAGAGGAGCAGCTGAAAAAGGGGAAACAGGTCTTATATATGCTTCCCGAAATAGCACTTACAACACAGATCATACTCAGGTTAAAAAAACATTTCGGAGGTATCACAGGTGTTTATCATTCCCGGTTCAGTGATCCTGAAAAAGTAGAGATCTGGAAAAAAGTTGCAGAACCTGATACTATGAATAGTTACAGGTTGATATTAGGTGTCAGATCTTCATTGTTCCTCCCTTTTTCGAATCTTGGGCTTATAATTATTGACGAAGAGCATGACAGCTCATACAAACAGCAAGACCCGGCACCACGATACCATGCAAGAGATACCGCAATAATGATGGCTTCCATGCATGGGGCGAAAACAATACTCGGTTCTGCATCACCTTCAATAGAAAGCTATAATAATGCTGTGAATGGTAAATATGGACTCGCGGAGTTAAAAGAAAGATTCGGTTTAATAAAACTGCCGACGATCATTTTGGCAAATGCAAGGGAAGCATACAGGAAGAAACTAATGGTTTCGCATTTTACGCCCGAATTGCTACAGGCGATGGACGAAGCGCTTGGGAAAGAAGAACAAATTATCCTTTTTCAGAACAGAAGAGGATTCTCTCCGTATATTGAATGTTCCGAGTGTGGCTGGATCCCGGTATGTATACAATGTGCTGTGAACCTTACCTACCATAAGGGAATCGGGAAGTTGGTGTGCCACTATTGCGGCTATACAACCAATATGCCATCGAAATGTGATAATTGCCATTCTTCGGCTATGGTGACAAGGGGATTCGGAACAGAAAAGATTGAGGATGAAATAAAAATCGTCTTTCCCGAAGCGAAAGTAGCCCGAATGGATCAGGACACAACCCGGAACAAAAATTCCTTTCACAAACTGATAAAATCCTTTGAAGAACGAAGGATCGACATCCTCATAGGAACACAGATGATTTCGAAAGGCCTTGATTTTGAGAATCTGACAGTAGTAGGCATTTTAAACGCCGATAACCTCCTGAACTTTCCTGATTTCAGAGCTCATGAAAGAAGCTTTCAGCTTATGGAACAGGTAAGCGGAAGAGCCGGACGACGTCAGAAACAGGGCAAAGTTGTAATACAGACATCCGATCCGTTAAACAAAATAATACGTCAGGTGCTGAGACACGATTATGTTGGCATGTTCCGTTTGCAGGCCGGTGAGAGAATGACTTTCAACTATCCTCCTTTTTGCAGGATGGTTAAAATCAGTATAAAACATAAGGACAAGGTACAACTAAATCATTTCTCTGATATGCTTGGCCGCGATCTTAAAGTAATATTCGGTAAGAGAGTGTTGGGTCCTGAGTCACCTATTATTTCTCAGGTTCAGTTGTGGTATATCAAAAATATCCTTCTGAAAATTGAACGCGAAAAACCCCCCGTTAAGGCAAAAGAACTCATTGTTGAGGCAATTGGACGGCTTGAAAAAGAAAAAGGGACTTCGGGATTGAAGATAGCAATTGATGTGGATCCGTATTAAAGAACCCTCACCCCCTCCCGTCCCCCGCTCCCAAGAGAGCGGGGGAAGCTAGCCCTCGCACGGCGAAGTCTTCAGACTTCGTCGAATACAAGGAAAATCGAAGTTTGAAAACTTCGATTAGCTAATCACCGCAGAGATTGAATCAAATATATTACTTTTGAATTATATTATATCGTTATATGAAAATTGAAGTTTCGAATGGGGAGATAATTGATAAGCTGACAATTATTCAGATTAAACTGGAAAGGATAAAAGATGAAGATAAACTGGCTAATCTGCAGAAGGAATATAAGTTACTGCTGGAAGCAGCTTCGGAAATAATTGAGGCATCTGATGAGCTTTATAAATCGCTTTACCTTGCTAATTGTGAGCTCTGGGATATTGAAGACCACATCCGCGATCTTGAGCGGAGGAAAAATTTTGGTGAAGATTTTATTGCCACTGCCCGTGCAGTATATGTAAAAAATGACCTGAGATCAGAGATAAAAAGGAGAATCAATATTAAGACATCTTCAGGTCTGATAGAAGAAAAATCGTACGAAAAATATTGAGATGCGTCTGTTAGTTATCAGAACTTCGGCTATGGGTGATGTGGCACTAACTGCGCCTGTTCTAAAAGGAATGACAGAGCAATTTCCGGAAACCGAAATTTTATTTTTAACCCGACAGGCTTTCCGGCCATTCTTTAATTCAATAAAAGGGGTAGAGATGTTTCATCCCGATTTAAAGAACAGGCATAAAGGATTTACCGGTATCATACAGCTCTTTAAAGATCTAAACCGCGAGTCGGATATTGACTATATTATCGATCTGCATGATGTGTTACGGTCAAAAATTCTCCGGACTCTTTTCCGGCTGACGGGCGTTCCGGCTGCTGTAATTGACAAAGGGAGAAGTGAAAAACATGACCTTATCACAGGAAAGAAGAAGGTACAGCTGAAGCATTCGGTTGAGAGATATTGTGATGTCTTCCGGAAAGCAGGATTTCCTGTTAAACCCTCAAAATCTGTTAGCATCATCCCTTCTCTCCGGATTAAATTAGATGAGAGCTACATTAAAGATATGCAGGGGGTTATAAATATAGGCGTGGCTCCATTGGCAAAGCATAATCTTAAGATGTGGCCTCCGGAAAACATGATCAGGCTGCTTGATCTTATTTCAAAAAAATATAATTGCAGATTCTGGTTTTTCGGCGGATCAGAAGATTCTTCAAAACTCACAGCCATGCAATCGCGGGTTAATGGTTCAACAAACCTGGCCGGCAGGCTTACTCTCGATGAAGAACTTATGTTCATCAGCAAACTCGATTTTATGATTTCCATGGATTCTTCAAATATGCATATGGCAGCCCTTACAGGAACGAAAGTGATCTCTATATGGGGAGCAACCGATCCGCTTGCAGGTTTTTCAGCATGGATGCAGCCCGACAGCTATTCAATCCGTATTCCTGTTGAAGATTTGGATTGCCGGCCGTGTACAATTTATGGAAAAGGAAAAACCAGGAATGGGTTCGCATGTATGAATTTGCTGACCCCCGATCTGGTTTTTAAGAGGATCGAAAAACTTATACTTTCTAAATTAAAAACTTAATAATATTGAACCGGGATATCCCTGTGGCTCTCAGTGCTTCTCCTGATTTCGTCTGTGAACTAAATTTTTTTAAATAAACATTCAATATGAACTTTGAAAACCAGTATTCCGACGATCCTGACAAATTCGCTATTTCAAAATCAAGGAGAAGATTAACTGCAGCACTTCTGTTAGTTGGATTAGTAATTGCAGGATATTTTATCAGCATATCCGGTAAGAAGCCTGAGAATGATCTTGTTGCCCTTGTTAATCCACTTATGGGAACCGATTCGGAATATAAACTATCAAACGGAAACACCTATCCCGCAATCGCCCTTCCATGGGGTATGAATTTCTGGTCACCGCAGACACGTAATATGGGGAACGGCTGGAGCTATACCTACAACGATAACAAAATAATGGGTATTAAGCAGACCCATCAGCCCAGTCCATGGATAAATGATTATGCTGCATTTTCTTTAATGGCGGCTACCGGAAAAATACAGGTCAATGAAAATGCCAGAGCCTCATGGTTTTCTCATAAATCGGAAGTGGCACAGCCATATTATTATAGCGTATATCTGGCAGATTATGACGTATCTGCGGAAGTGACACCTACCGAAAGAGCCGCAATGTTCCGTTTTACATTTCCTGAAAGCGATTCATCATATATATTACTCGACGGATATAATATGGGATCAATGGTAAAAATAATCCCTGACGAACGTAAAGTAATCGGATATTGCCGTAATAATCATGGAGGTGTGCCGGAGAATTTCCATAACTACTTTGTTGCTGTTTTTGACCACGATTTTATCACACAAAATACATGGCATGGCGATACCATTAATGTAAATAAGCTTGAGGAAGAAAGTAACCATGCCGGCGCAATACTGGGCTTTAAAACAACAAAAGGAGAGCAGATCAATGTCCGGGTCGCTTCATCATTCATCAGCCAGGAGCAGGCTTTATTGAACCTTACCCGCGAAACTGGTGAAAAAGATTTTGAGACAATAAAAAATGAAGGAAAGAAGATCTGGAATAAACAACTTGGACGCATTGCTATCGAAGGTGGCACAGAGGATCAGATGAGAACTTTTTATTCATGTCTCTACCGCATGCTTTTATTTCCCCGTATGTTTTCAGAATTAAACGACCGCAATGAGATTGTTCATTATAGTCCCTACAACGGGAAAGTTCTTCCCGGTTATATGTTCACCGATAATGGCTTCTGGGATACCTTCCGGGCTCTTTTTCCATTCTTCACTCTGATGTATCCCGATGTTGATGCTCATATTATGGAGGGATTGGTAAATGCTTATAAGGAAAGCGGTTGGTTGCCGGAATGGGCGAGTCCGGGTCATCGCGATTGTATGATCGGATCCAATTCCGCTTCACTGATAGCAGATGCATATGACAAAGGAATACGCGGCTATGACATTGAGACTCTTTATGAGGCTGTTCTCAAGAATACAAATGGAGTGGGCCCTGTGTCGTCAGTAGGCCGTTTAGGAGCCGATTATTATAATAAGCTGGGGTATGTTCCATACGATGTGGGTATAAATGAAAATGCTGCACGTACACTCGAATATGCCTACGCCGATTTCTGTATCTGGAAGCTCGCCAGGGAGCTTGGTAAGCCACAAACAGAAATTGATCTCTTTGCAAAACGTGCAATGAACTATAAAAACGTTTTTGACACTGAAAGGAAACTAATGCGTGGCCGTAATCTCGATGGCAAATTCCAGTCACCATTCAGTCCGTATAAATGGGGCGGTGCATTTACCGAAGGTAACAGCTGGCATTATACCTGGAGCGTTTTTCAGGATGTTGCAGGACTCGTTGATCTGATGGGTGGGAAAGCGAAATTCATTTCAAAGCTCGATTCTGTATTTATAGTGCCACCAGTCTTTGATTACTCCTACTATGGAGTCGTCATTCATGAGATACGTGAAATGCAGATTGCAAATATGGGGAACTATGCACACGGTAATCAGCCTATTCAGCATATGATCTATCTTTACAACTATGCCGGCGAACCATGGAAAGCCCAGTTCAGGGTACGTCAGGTACTCGACAAGCTTTATAATTATACACCCGATGGTTATTGCGGTGATGAAGATAATGGCCAGACATCTGCATGGTATGTATTTTCTGCATTGGGCTTTTATCCTGTAACGCCAGGATCGGGAGAATACGTGATAGGATCACCATTATTCAAAAAAGCAACTCTGAACTTTGAAAATGGAAAGACTCTTGTAATAAAGGCTCCTGAGAATTCAAAGGAGAATGTTTACGTGAAGAATCTTACTTTTAATGGTAAGAAAATCTCAAATAATTACTTTAAGCATAATGAACTGCTGAAAGGCGGAACAATTATATTCCAGATGAGTCCTGAACCTGCGAAGAATCGCGGAACAAAGGAGGATAATTTCCCATTTTCAATGAGTAAGTAACCTCATCCCCCTGCCCCCTTCTCCTGAAAGAGAAGGGGGTAAGAACCACCTGCCGGAATAACCCATCTCCTCAAGGAGAGGGGTTGGAGTGAGGTGAAAATAGCTATGTAGGTATTTCATTACTAATGATATAACATAATTAAGATGAAACAGTATTTAAGCCTCATTATTGTAAGTTGCATTCTGTTTAGTTCATGCAAACAGAAACAGGTTCAGATAGCAGAGAGGATAGAAACCGGAACATATTACACCGAGCCATACCGTCCGCAGTTTCACTTCTCTCCCGAAGCCAAATGGATGAATGATCCGAACGGACTCACCTATTTCGATGGTGAATATCATCTGTTTTACCAGTACTACCCCGACAGCACTGTTTGGGGACCAATGCACTGGGGTCATGCTGTGAGCAGGGATCTTGTTCATTGGAAACACCTGCCGATTGCACTGTATCCCGACTCACTTGGTTATATTTTTTCAGGAAGCGCTGTTGTCGATGTAAAAAATACATCCGGATTTGGTTCTCTTGAGAACCCGCCGATGGAAGCTGTTTTTACCTATCATGATCCTGTGCTTGAAAAGCAGGGAAGCATGGTTTTCCAGAACCAGGGAATTGCCTATAGTGT
>JBBRSO010000031.1:0-30690 GCA_038245405.1 Bacteroidales bacterium | reverse complement strand
CCTGAAATAATAGTCAGCCCATTCTTTTCTGAAACATTTAAAGACCCCTGATTTTCAGCACCTTTCTGAACCGGTCTTTCCCATGGCAGTTCAAGCTGATCCCATGCAATCTCAAATCCTTTGTCTGCCCATAGACTTTTGCTTTTCTGACGGAAACTCATTAATAACCGATATTCCACTCCTTCAGCAAGCACAGGCTTTTTAAAAGGAACTGTTATAATAGTTTTTTTCTGTGGATCAAGGTCAAGGGAAAGATTTCCACTGTCGAGTCCTGATCCGTTACCCTGTAGGATCCATTTAGTCTCCAGTTCCTTAAGATTCGTAAATAGATAACGGTTCGTTATCTCCACCTTGCCGGTTTTATCGGAAACCAGCTTCACAGATACAGGCTGCGCTGATTTTTTGATCTGCCACATCTCAGCCTGTGGTCTCCTGTCGGGCCAGATTGATCCATAAGTTCTGGCACCAATGCCATAACTAAAAAAATCTCCGCCAATAGCCATTTCCTCAAAATCGAGCCACAAAGCTGCTTGCTTTTTGAGTACTGCATCTGGTTTTTCAAGACTTTCAGGTGATATAACCTTCTGAAAAATGCCAACCTGGTCAATGATAGCATCACTTATATATACATTTGTCTCCTGTCCGTGTATTTCTGCATTGCGTCCGATATTTACAGGGAAAGGTGTATTGAGAATATTTCCTGTGACAGCAACCTGCTTACCGGCATTCTTATCTATTAAAAGCGATATTGCCGATCCATCATAAGTAGCCATAACATGATGCCAATTATTCTCCCAGTCTGCAGGAAGATCAACCTGTACTTTATATTTCTGATTTGTAGTTAAATAGAATTCAAGGAATTCTTTACCTATCTGGTGTATTCCAAACTGGTAATTTCCTTTTGTAATAAGTGTTCCTGCAGAACTACTGAGAGAACGTGGATATACCATCAGAGAGAGTGTAAGCTTGTTGCCTTCTGTTTCGACGGCGCTATCCCTGTAGACTTCAACCCACTGATCGTGAACGTTGAGATCGATACCTTTTCCATCGAAAGCCGGAACAAGCTTTGCACGGCCCATAACATTAACCTGTATATTATTGGGAGAAGCATCTTTCAGCGATTTAACTTTTTCTGTAAGACCAGTGCTTACAAAATCCCATATAGCTCCACCCATGCTTCTTGGATGACTGTAAAACGCATCCCAGTAATCATCGAGTCCACCTGCCCCATTTCCTGTAACAGCAAGATATTCATCTAGAAATGACGGACGGGGATCGATACTGTCGGGAACCAGGTATACCTTGCTCTGCAGATCAAACAACTGGGGATACCTCGGGCCAATGATTTCTTCACATTTTTGGGCAAAGGCATTTCCTCCATACATCCAGAAGCGCGTCTTATCATACTTCTTCCCTTCGTCAATAACAGAACAGATGTTCTCACCCTCACCGCTTTCATTCCCTGCACTCCAGAACAGTATGCAGGGATGGTTTCTGTCGCGCAGTACCATCCTCCTCGCTCTCTCACGGTACATGCCTTCAAAATCTTTTCTGTCAGAAACATATTCTGTAGCATGAGCTTCATCGCCGGTTTCATCGACAATGTAAAGGCCATATTCGTCGGCCAACTCGAGATATCTGATTACCGGAGGATAATGCGATGTTCTCACGCAGTTTATATTGAACTGTTTAAGAAGAGTCATATCTTTTCTGATTGTAGCTTCATCCATTGTGTGTCCCAATACCGGATGTTGCATATGGGAATTGATACCGTTCAACTTTACAGCTACTCCATTGAGATAAAAAATCTGGTTTCTTATCTCTGTTTTCTTAAATCCAATTCTTCCATTAACAGCCTCTAATGTTTTACCTTCAGCATTAATCAACTCAATAACAAGAGTATACAAATTAGGATACTCCGATGACCACTTGGCTGGATTCCTGATTTCTTCATGCCAGCTGATTGTTTGCTTATCTCTGGCAGCAATTTTTGATTTTTCAGAAACAAAACTTTTAATGATTTTCTTGCCGGTATCATATAGAGTGGTCCGAACGGTGAAATTATCTGCAACCGCTTCAGCGTTATTTCTTACATCGACCGACAGATTTAAAGTTGCATGGTTATATGTACTATCAAAGTCGGTAGAAGCATTCCAGTCAAAAATATGCACCACAGGTGTTGCAATCAGCCATACATTATCAAAAATCCCTGCAAGACGCCAATAATCCTGACCTTCGAGATAATAACCATCGGAATATTTATAAACATTTACTGCGATTGTATTATTTCCCGGTTTCAGATGTTTTGTGATATTGTATTCTGCAGGTTCCTGGGCTCCCTCATTATAGCCGATTTCTGTACCATTTATCCACACGAAAGATGCGGAAGCGGTTTTCTCCATACGCAGAAATATCTCCTTCCCTTTCCATGAGGCAGGTATGTTGAAGGTCTTCCTGTAAGAACCTGTCGGATTATATTCTCTGGGAATGTATGGTGGATTTGTTTTAAACGGTGCACTTACATTACGAAACATCGGATCTCCAAAACCCTGCATCTCCCAGTTTGAAGGAACATGAATTGTATCCCATGATTTATCATTGAAGCGTGTCTCAAAAAAATCTTCAGGTGTTCCTTCGGGAGTACAGGCAAAGTGGAATTTCCAGGTACCATTAAGTGAAAGGATATCTGAGGCTTTTTGTCTGTTATCCTTCAACGCTTCTTCAGCCGATTTATATGGCACTATAAAGGTGTGACCCTCTTCCTGGTTTAATTCGAATATGCTGGTGTTTTCGAGATAATGATAAATATCTGATAGAAAGGGTCTTTGCTGAGCAAAAATGCCAGCTGACAAAATAAATAATAAAAAAGACAGTAACTTTTTCATGGAAAGAATAATTATAGATCATTAACCACAAAGTTCACAAAGTTTTTACAAAAAGATCACAAAGGGATGAAAATATCAGCAAGTTAAATTTCCCACTCCTCTTTTTCAAGCTAATCTTTCGTCATATCTAATGAATGTGTTTCATTCTAAGTTACTTACACCTTACCGTCCATATATTGATTCAAGATCCCAGGTCTGAACAAATTTTCGACAAGGATTAGCCCCCTTCTGAGCGAAGTCGAAGAAAAGGGGGTTTGGAGGTTGGTTTTTAATTATTTGATTATAACCACTCTGTCCCGGGATATTCAGCCTTCCTGGGTTGATGAATATTATCTGATTAATAGTCACTACAGATATTTTAAAGAGAAAAATTAAGGGATTTTTGGAATGGAAGATGCCGGAGGCATCAAAGTCCAATATCCATGGTTACACCCATGGTAGATGCACGGTTTGATAATTCAACACCGGAGGTGTTGAAGAAAAACCACAGGCAATCAGAACATGTATAAATCTACATATATATTTGAAATATAAATTGTTAAAAGCTAATTATTTCTTCAACCACCTCCGGGGTTGGAATCGTTTGTGGGCAAATTACCACGGGCGTAACCGTGGATATTGGAATTAAAAGCCTCCGGCTTTTTTAATTTCAGAGAATAGATTATACCAAGTATTTCGATTAGGGAAGCATTAACGGCCATGCCCGTGATGAATTATGTTTGACGAAGATGTGTATAAAGATTAGTTTTTCAAGGAGGGGAAGATTAATCTCAAGATTTCATTCATCCCGATTTTTAACTTTTTCAAAACCAAATGACTTTTTTTTTGTTTAATTTTGATTACAAGCATTCAACTCTTCATATGTTTCCTTCATACCGAATATCTTAAATCAACGCAAATGAACAAGATCGCTTCCCGACTCAACTTATTTATTTTCCTGCTAGTAATCCTGGCAGGCACAGCCTGTAATAAAACAAGCAAGAACACGGCAGAAGACAAACTGAAGATTAGTTATGAAAAGTATGTTATGCCAAATGGGATGCAGGTGATTCTTAGCCCTGATCACTCCGACCCGATAATTTCATATGCAATAATGTATCATGTGGGATCAAGCCGTGAAGTTCCGGGGAAAACAGGTTTTGCACATCTCTTTGAACACCTTCTTTTCGGTGGTTCGGAGAATGTAGAACCCGGCCAATTTGATAAGATACTCGAAGGCGTTGGCGGTAACAATAATGGTTTCACAGAGCGTGACATAACGACTTACTATGAGATGTTCCCAAAGAATGCCCTTGAGAAAGTACTCTGGATGGAGTCGGACAGAATGGGATTTTTCATCAATTCAATAACACAAAAAACTCTGGCAGTTCAACAAAATGTGGTTTCAAATGAGAAACGTCAGAGAGAGGATAATACACCATACGGTTTTACTGATTATGTAATTTATAAAAATCTTTATCCTGCTGAACATCCTTATAACTGGGAAGTTATTGGTGAAATGGCTGATCTCAGAAATGCCTCACTCGACGATGTTAAAGCATATTATGAACATTTTTACGGACCAAACAATGCTACACTGGTACTCTCAGGCGATTTTAATTCCGATTCAGTGAAAACATTGATTAATAAATATTTTGGTGAAATAAAATCACACGGAGAGGTTGCAAAACGCACGGCCTTGGTTCCCACTCTGGAAAAAACAGTCAAACTGTATCACGAAGACAATTTTGCAAATGTTCCTGAGATCACGCTTGTATGGCCTGCACCACAAGCGTATCAGAAAGATACTTATGCACTTGATTTTCTCGCAAAAATACTTGCTGATGGGAAAAAGGCTCCACTTTATAAAGTACTTGTAAAGGAGAAAAAGCTGACATCACGCACCTCGGCACGAAACATCTCAAGTGAACTAGCCGGTGAATTCACAATTACCATAAGAGCAAATGAAGGAAAATCTCTTAAGGAAATCGAAGATGGTATCAATGAAGCATTTACACGTTTCGAGACAGAAGGGATTACAGAGAAAGATATCGAAAGAGTAAAAGCATCGAGCGAGAAAAGCTTTTATGAAGGTGTGACGAGTGTTTTTGACAAGTCTATTCAGCTTGCGTTTTACAACACCTACCTCAACGATCCGGGTTATATTGAAAAAGACATTGAAAACATCAAAGCCGTTACATTGAATGATGTTAAAATGGCATATGAGAAATATATTAAAGGGAAGCCGCATGTTGTTACAAGCTTTGTACCAAAAGGCAAAACAGATGAGATGGCAGAAAACTCGATTCCTGCTGGTGTCAAAGAGGAGAACATAAACGAAGCCAGCCAGGTGGAGATAGCAGTTTCTGCTCCAGATGCCATTGTGAAAACACCTTCTGAATTTGACAGAACTGTTGAACCTAAGGTAGGTAAAACTCCTGAAGTAAATACCCCAAAGGTATGGAAAGCAACACTTGCAAATGGGATACAGGTTTACGGAATAGAGAACAGGGAGCTGCCTCTTGTTGAAATGAGTCTTGTAATCGATGGTGGTGCTGAGCAGGATAAAATTGAATTGCCGGGTGTTGCAGGAATGGTAGCAAGTGTAATGCCGCAGGGTACAAAAAACAAAACACCCGAGGAACTTGAAGAAGAGATCGAGCTCCTGGGATCAAATATTAATATGAATGCTGGGCGTGAAGAAATGTCAATTGCTGTGAGCGCTTTGTCACGGAATTTTGAGAAGACTACAGGGCTGTTGAAAGAAATACTTCTTGAACCTCGCTGGGATTCGACAGAGTTTGCTTTGGCCCGGTCGCGAACCAAAAATACAATCATACAGGGAGAAGCACAGCCAAGGGTCGTCGCAAGTCTTTTGTTCAGCAAACTGCTTTACGGGAAAGACAATATCTTTGGATATAATTCCCGCGGGACCAAAGAGTCTATCGATAAGATAACAATGAATGACCTGAAAAACTACTATGACAATAATTTCTCGCCTTCAGTCACACGTGTACTCGTTGCTGGAAATGTAACACAGGAACAGGTCCTTGCAGCTTTAAAGCCGCTTGAAACCGGGTGGAAACCAAAGGAAGTCACCCTCAACACTTATCCTTTACCAGAGGGACCGGAAAAATCGCAAATTTACTTTGTCGATGTTCCAGGCTCTCGCCAGTCAGTTATCTATGCCGGATATGTTGCTTTATCGAGAAGCGATCCTGACTATGTTAAGGCAGATTTTGTGAATTATAAGCTGGGCGGAGCCTTCTCAAGCATCCTTAACATGATTCTTCGTGAAGAGAAAGGGTATACTTACGGAGCATCAAGCTTCTTCCAGGAGATGAAAACAAAGGCACCGTTTATTGCGGCTACAAGTGTTAGGACAGACGCCACATTCGAATCGTTAAAGATCATGAAAGATGAGATGGAAAAATACCGTAATGGAATAAATGAAGGTGATCTGCAGTTTACCAAAAATGCTATGAATCTTTCAAATGCACTGCGGTTTGAAACAAACGGTGCCCTTGTTGGAATGCTGGCTACAATGTCAAAATATGGACTTCCGGATGATTATATTAAAGAAGACGAAAATGTAATCACAAATATGACGGTAGCTGATCATAAAGCGGTTACAGATAAATATATCGATCCGGATAAAATGTATTATGTGGTTGTCGGTGATGCCGCAACACAGCTAAAACCACTGGAGAAAATAGGGTTTGGAAAGCCGATACTTGTAAAACCGGAGTAAGAACTTTTTATTTCCCGGTTACATTCAGTGTTGCAACATAATAACCAGGATCAACCTTTATAACTGCATTTTCAACTCCCAGCTTAATTGTACTCATAAATTGAGACGGCTTGATTACCAGCTCTTTTCCCGAAACATATATCTTTAATGGCATAGTAAATCCGCGTACACAATTATTCCATCTGAAAGAAAGATTATCTCCTTTCACAAAATATTCAAAAACAGGAATCCTGACATCCCTGAGATACTGATCAAAAACCGGTTTCAGGTCAATGCCTGTTTTATCTGTAAGGTAATTTTCTATTTGCGAACCTCTTACTACCTGATGATAGAAATCCTTGCCCAGCCCTCTCAGAATGCCTCTCCATTTCTCATCATCATTTACCATCTGTCGTATCATATGAAGCATGTTTCCGCCCTTATAATACATATCACCAGAACCTTCATGATTCACATTATAGATTCCGATAACAGGCTTGTCATTGAGAATGTTGCTTCTTGTACCCAGAACATATTCACTTCCGGCTTCCTTTCCATAATAATATTCAACAAAAAGATTTTCAGCGTAATTGGCAAAGCTCTCGTGTACCCACATATCCGCAACATCTTCATATGTAATACTATTGGCAAACCATTCATGTGCTGATTCATGTATAATGATAAAATCAAATTTTAAACCCCAGCCACTGCCACTCAGATCAGTACCACGATATCCGTTCTGAAAACCATTTCCATAGGTTACTGAGCTCTGATGCTCCATCCCCAGGTACGGTGCTTCCACAAGCTTGTATGAGTCTTCATAGAAGGGATATGGTCCCATCCAGAATTCAAAAGCTTCAAGCATCCTTTTTACTTCCTTAAACTGGATCTTAGCTTTTACAAGGTCTTCCTTCAAAACATAATAATTGCAGTCAAGTGATCCTTTCTCGCCTTTATATACTTCTGAGAAATTTACATAATCGCCTATATTTATGTTCACCCCATAGTTATTGATTGGATTTGACACAAACCAGTTATATGTTTTGGTTTTGTTCTTTTGCTTAACAACATTTCTTAAACGACCATTGGATACATCCATAAGATTACCCGGAACATTCACGCTTATCAGCATACTGTCGGGTTCATCATACATATGATCTTTACAGGGCCACCACAAGCTGGCGCCGGCACCCTGACAGGTTGATGCGATAAAAGGCAAGCCGTTTCTATCTCTCTTCCATGTTATGCCTCCGCTCCAGGGTGGGTTGGCTGAAACCAGTGGTTTTCCGCTGTAAGTAATAATGATTGAATAAACTTTGCCAGATTCCGGATTCTCCTGCATATTAATCCAGTAAACATTACCTTCTCTTTTAAAACTCAGATCTACATTATTCTGGACGACCTTTAGAATCTTCATAGGCTCCTGGAGATCGATCTGCATTACCTTAGCAGGTCTTAATACTTTGTATGTAACTGTGTTCGTGCCGCCTATGGTGCTATCGAAAGGATTGACAGCAATATCGAGGTGATAATATATAAGATCCCACCAGGCACGTTCGGGGGTGATTGATCCGCGCAAACTATCCTGATGTGTAAATATGCGGAGTTCCGGGGATTTAAACTGTGAGTTTGCCGGCAAGAAATGAAATACAAGAATGAAAACTAAGCAGAAAATGGATGATCGTATCATTAAGGTTAAGGTTAAGGTTAAGGTTGAAAAACAAAAGTAAGAAATACAACCGTGCCGACCAGAAGGTGGATGCTATTTTACCAAAATATTTTTCAGCGATAGAAAGACTGCGGTAACGAGGGTGGTAAAAGGAAAATAGGGGGGAAAATTTATGGAAATAGGCGAGAAATGTAGAAATAGATTGAAATAAGAAATATACCTTGTGGAAAATAAGTCTGAACATGAAAACTTCATATTTATCATTTTTAATTCTTGTTATGATCCTGTGCATGAGTACCGCTTCATTGGCCCAGGAATCTCCACGGTCGCGTGAATCTTTCAACCTGGGATGGAAATTTGTAAAGTATTTTAATGCCTCCAATGAGACTGTTGTATTTGATAAGGAACCCGCAGACCTTCAGTTGCCGAATGTAAATGATAATAGCTGGCGGTCTCTCGACCTGCCACACGACTGGGCCATAGAAGGTCCTTTCAGTGATTCACTGGAAAATAATACAGGCTTATTGCCATGGAAGGGTATAGGCTGGTACAGGAAACATTTTACCCTCGGTGAAAATGACAAAGGAAAAAGGATTTATGTCGATTTTGATGGCGCTATGGCAAATGCTAAGGTGTGGCTCAACGGAAAGTACATAGGGGAATGGCCATACGGTTACACTTCATTCCGTCTCGATCTAACACCATTTGTTATTGCCGGACAAGACAATATTATCGCAGTTCGTCTCGATACAAAAAACTGGGATTCACGCTGGTACCCCGGAGCTGGCATTTACAGAAACGTGTGGCTGATAAAGACTTCCCAAGTGCAGATTGCATATAATGGCGTATTCTGTACTACTCCCGAAATAAAGAAAGAAAGGGGTATGCTGAGTGTTCAGGCTGAAGTTGAGAGTCACCTGAGCGACCCCGCTCCTGTTACCATAAAAGCGCTTGTATACAAACTGAATGACAAATTTGAACCTTCCGGGACACCGGTTGCCGAATCGGGTAATGCGACTGCAACAATATCCGGAATGTCTAAACATACTTACAGATTCGATATACCCGTGAAGAACCCTGTTCTTTGGGATATTTATACACCGGAACTTTACCGTGTTGTTGTTCTGGTAATGCAAGGATCAACCCTTACTGACAGGTATGAAACAAATTTTGGCTTCAGGACATTGGATTTCACTGCCCGCGATGGCTTCCTGCTCAACGGTAAAAGAGTTGAAGTGAATGGAGTATGTAACCATCATGATCTGGGAGCTCTTGGAGCTGCTTTTAATACAAGAGCTGCGGAACGTCAACTTGAGATCCTCAAAGAGATGGGCTGCAATGCAATCCGTACTAGTCACAACCCACCAGCCCCTGAACTGGCAGAACTGTGTGATAAAATGGGCTTCCTTCTCATGGATGAGGCTTTTGATTGCTGGAGAAAAGGCAAGAAACCAAAAGATTATCACCTGGTGTTCGATGCATGGCATGAGGAAGATCTGAGAGCAATGGTCCGGCGTGACCGCAATCATCCTTCTGTTTTTATGTGGAGTATTGGCAATGAGGTGCCTGATCAGAATAATCCATATCTGGCAACCGCGCTAAATGCAATTGTCAAATCGGAGGATAACACACGTCCTGTAACGGCAGGATGCGACAATGGTAACTCAGGTACAAACGGGTTCCAGCTCACACTTGACGTATTTGGAATAAACTATCATCTGCAGGATTATCAAAGATTCTTCGACTCAAAAGAGAATGTCAATAAAGGACTGATATCCACTGAATCTGCTTCAACTGTCAGTTCAAGAGGTGAATATTTCTTTCCTGTTGTCAAGGGAGATCTGAATAATAATCTTCCGGGAAAAGGGATCTTCCAGGTTTCCTCATATGACTTAGCTTATCCCGCATGGGCAGCGACACCCGATATGCAATGGACACTTCTCGATAAGTTTCCTGCTGCAATGGGTGAATTTGTATGGACCGGATTCGATTATATCGGAGAACCTACTCCCTATTCTAATGATCTGGATGGAGTCAAACCAGGCACAAGAGAATATGACGCAGTTCTCAGAATGCTGGAAAAACTTAATGCAAAGGAGGTGCCATCCAGAAGCAGCTATTTTGGAATCATGGATCTTGCAGGGTTCAAAAAAGACCGTTTCTATTTATATCAGTCGAGATGGAGAGCTGAACTGCCAATGGCACACATCCTTCCTCACTGGAACTGGCCGGAAAGAATAGGTCAGGTTACTCCGGTACATGTCTATACGTCAGGCGATGAAGCAGAGCTTTTTCTGAACGGGAAATCGCTGGGTAAAAAGAAAAAAGGTATGTTCGAATACCGGCTGATATGGGATGATGTTGTTTATCAACCCGGGGAGCTTAAAGTTGTTGCTTATAAAAACGGTGTTAACTGGGCAGAAGATGTAATGAAGACTACCGGCAAGGCGTCACAACTCTCAGTTACAGCTGACAGGCCTGTAGTACAGGCTGATGGAATAGATCTGATATTTATAACTGTGCGAATTGAGGATAAAAATAACCTTCTTGTGCCACGGACAAGCAATGTATTGTCTTTCAGCATCGAAGGACCAGGCAGGATAGTGGCAACGGATAACGGCAATGCAGCAAGCTATGAGTCATTCAGGGCTAAAACTAAAAAGGCATATAACGGTATGTGCCTGGTTATTGTAGCAGCTGAGAAAGGTGCAAAAGAGTCGTTTACTTTAAAAGCGGAATCAAAAGGTTTGAAAACCGGAGAGGTAAAAGTAGATATAAAATAAAGTTGGGATAAACCACTGAATCATCTATTCTTACAACCCCTATATCCCATAACCCTATATCCCCCAAATGGGGACTTGAAATCCATTTCTTCTAACGGATTCAAATGATATATGAGCCCCCCAAATGGGGGGTTGGGGGGTTGCCAGTAGAATCATATTCTCTTCGTATAGAAAAGCTTATCATCCCCATCGGTATAGAAATCCTTCAGACTGGCTTCCAACTCGAAGTTATTATTGATATAGAATGCCCTTGTAGGTAAATAATGCGGTAGACCGGATGTTTCCGCAATTAAAATTTTACATCCCATCTTTTTTGCAACATCACATGTCTCCGCCAAAAGTTTTCTGCCGATACCTTTACCACGGTAATCATTATGAGTTGCAATCCAGTAAAGATCAAAACTGGTTGTTGACATTGTAATAGGTCCGAAACAGGAATAAGCAACCGTGATTCCATCTATTTCGGCAAAGACAAAATAATACCCGGTAGATTCACCATTTTCCAAACGGTCGGCCACAAGTTCAGATGCTATCACGACTTCATGATCATAGAAGAATTTTGTTGATTCAATGATGTCAAATACTCTTTTTATATCGTGTTCTTCGGGAGTGGTTCTGAAGGTAATGTTCATGGCGGGGAGATGAAATGTTGAAATAAGTTAAGGTCGTAAAGGTGCAAAAAAAATCCGTGACACATAGGTATACAGAGAAAACAACGATAAACAATCCTCCATCGCTGAAGCATCGGAGGGACAAAGAAATCGATGAATGAATATCCTATTGGAGATTTACAGGAATTTTCTGACTTGTTCCCAGTACGACAACGTACTTGCTCCGGAACCGTTCCACATCTTTGCTATACGCTCAAAATCGTATGGACCGATTATGGCTGCATAGTATAGAAATATCTTTTCTGAAATATTGTAATTGAAAAGATCCTGTACTGTATAGCGACTTCCGGTTCTGATATTATAATCCAAAGCCTTATCGGCCTGATCTGGAAGTACCCTGAAGCCTGTTCAAGAGGATTGTAAGCGAGAGTATCATATTGTGTTTCAACCATCCCAATTGCGTGAATTAGGGGTGTGAATGGTTTTGCCGGCGAATTACTTTTTATGATTAAAAATTCACGCGTCGGAGCAAATAGCTTTAAGGCAAAAAAGAGAAATAGGAAAATCGAGACTATTTTTTTAAAAATATTTTTCATCATTAAATTATAAAAAAGGTGAATATTTTTAACAGGCTATTTGTTGCAGCAGTTGCAACTCTGGAGATTAGAATTCCTCTTGTAAAAGAGAAATTGCTTGTTAATGTCATATATGGTAATAAGCCAATCATTGATAGCAGAACAATCAAATGTTAAAATTGTTTAAAAAGGAGACGGCGTAAGGGAAAACAAAAAACCGCGAACAACACAAAGTTTTCACGGTTTGAGGGTATTTAGTCCGATGAGGATTATTCTTTGAAGATGCTTACATTTAAAGCAGTAAGTCCTTTGGGACCTTTCCCAATCTCGAAACTGACAATATTATTTTCTTTTATAGGCGCATTAAGGTTGTTGGCATGAACAAATACGCTTTGTTTATTTTCCATGTCGCGGATAAAGCCAAACCCTTTTGAATCGTTGAAAAATGTCACAACGCCTTTTCGTATGTAACTTGCTTTTGCAGCCGGAGCATTTTTCTTTGCCCCTGTTTCAATCTCGCCAACTTCGACTTCTATTTTTTTGTTTGGATCAGGAGGTGTTGCACAGATTTTCCCATATTCATCAACATATGCGATCATATCTGCAAAGCTGCTTTTCCCACTCTCTTTCCTTATCAGCCGCTTCTTTTCCTTATCTTTTCTCTTCTTATCTTTTTTATTTTTTACTTCTTTTTTGTTTGACGTTTCCTGCGATCTACCCATGAATTGATTATTCTTTCGTTAATAATTTGCTCAAAGATAAGGTTTTATTTCCGGTATAACTATAAAAATAATTCTCTGAATATGAACAGAACACTCCTAATGATATTCAAAAATTTTAATTTCGTTCCCAACCAGTACCCCTCCTGCTTCAAGGGCGTAAGATCCTGATGACAATGGTAGTAAATGAAACATTATTCCCGGTTCTATGTTTAATGCTGTACCTCTTCACACATAGTATTAATTTGAAAACAAAATCATTATGAAAACATTTTCCACTACTGAAATCAAGGAACTGGTCTCTTCCACAATAAAAAACTGGTCATACGACGGAAAATCTATTACACGTATTCTTAAGTTTAAAAACTTTACTGAAGCATTTTCTTTTATGACTGCTGTAGCCCTAGAAGCTGAAAAGATGAATCATCATCCCGACTGGAATAATGTGTACAACAATGTGACAATTCATCTTAATACCCATGATGCTAATGGTATAACACAGATGGATATCGATCTTGCAGGAATTATTGACAAATTATCAGAACGTTTGAAATAGTCCGCCTGATCTCAAAACTGATCTGAGATAGGATGAACACCCAGAAGTTTCAGAAAGCATAGGCTTAATAATAATATATTCTTTTAAAAATTCTAACTTTGATCATTAATACTGGCATCCGATGGACAAATTAAAGTTCGAATACAGAATAATTGCGGGTTATATTGTTGTTGGTGGTTTATGGATTATATTTTCTGACAATATACTCAACTCATTTATCACCGATTCTGAATTTCTAACGACTGCACAAACATTTAAAGGCTGGTTTTATGTTATTATAACCGCAATATTATTCTATTACATTCTTAAAAGCCATCTTGTAAAGATTCGTGATGCTGAACAGAAAGCAATCGACAGCGACAATTTAAAAACAGCTTTCCTTCAGAATATTTCACATGAGATACGCACACCTATGAATAGTATTATAGGCTTTTCAGAACTCCTGAAAGAAAACAGTTCTTCAGAAATTGAAAAAGCCCAATATCTCGACATGATTGAAAAAGGGTCAGGCCAGCTTCTAAATATTGTAAATGAGGTCCTCGATATTTCCCTCATTGAAACCGGTAATATCACACTTAATAAGCAAAAGGTAGATCTGAATAATCTTATTGATGAAACATATTTATTTTACAAACCACTAATAAAAGATGGAATTGCATTTTCATCCGTGAAAGGTCTTTCCGATAAATCAGCTATAATTTCAACTGATGGCATAAAAGTAAGGCAGATACTTAATAATCTGTTAAACAATGCAATAAAATTCACTGACAGCGGTCATATTAATTTTGGATATTCCTTAGTAAATAATAAACTGGAATTTTTCATTGAAGATTCTGGTATTGGAATTCAGGTTGATTTCCATGTTGATATTTTTGAGAGGTTCAGAAAAGTAAGTCGGGACAGCAGCAGATTGTACGAAGGTGTGGGATTAGGACTGGCAATTTGTAAAGGGAATATTGAATTGCTTAAGGGAAAAATCTGGATTGATTCTGCTCCCGGCGAGGGTTCAAAGTTTTATTTTACAATTCCTTATGAACCAATTGAAGAAGGAGTGGTAAAATTGCCTAAAAAAACATACAACACAGGTAATCTGGAAGATCTGACGGTTCTTGTAGCGGAGGATGATGATATCAACTTTTTTTATATAAAGGAAATATTTAAAGGAACCGGGGCAGAAGTATTGCATGCAGTCAATGGCAGGGAAGCAGTGGATCTGGTTCAGAATAACACCAAAATAGATATTGTTCTTATAGACATAAAAATGCCGGTTATGAATGGGTATGAAGCAATAAAAATGATCAGGGAATCCCGTCCGGAACTACCGATAATTGCCCAAACAGCATTTGCTTTAAGCAATGAAATGCTGAAAGCATTTAATGCAGGGAGCAATGATTATATCTCCAAACCTTTCAGGAAAGAACAATTACTTTCTATGGTGGTAAAACATCTGACCACCGATGAACAATAAATAACGGTTCCTAATGTTTTAACAAATATTATGTTCCTCGTGAAGGGAACCGTCGCGGCTGTTTCCTACTGATTAAACACAATACTAATAAATTATCCATAAAATGAAAAAAATATATTTAATTCTGTTTGCAGCAATCATTTCCATACAATTTGCTGATGCACAGCTTTTAAAAAATGCCAAGAAATTCCTGAATAACAATACCAAAGGACTGACAGAAAAAGATGCAGCTGATGGTATAAAAGAAGCTCTGATAAATGGCACCGGAAACAGCGTTAATCTGGTTTCGCTACTGGATGGCTATTGGGGAAATCCCGAAATAAAAATCCCATTCCCTAAAGAAGCGCAGGAAATGGAATCAAAACTCAGGTCAATTGGTATGGGCAAAAAAGTTGATGAGTTCAATGAATCTATGAACCGGGCAGCAGAAAAAGCTGCTACAGAAGCTAAACCAATATTCATCGCGGCAATTAAAGGGATGACAGTGAAGGATGCTATCAATATAGTGAGAGGTGAATACAACGCAGCAACTGTGTATCTGAAAAATACAACTTCCCCTGAATTAGTAACAAAGTTTCAACCCGTCATTAAAACATCGCTTGATAATGTCAGCGCAACAAGGTATTGGAACGATCTAATCACAATTTACAATAAGATCCCGCTAGTCAGGAAAATGAATCCAAACCTCAGCGAGTATGTAACACAGAAAGCTATCGACGGACTTTTTGTAATGATTGCAAAAGAAGAACTTAAAATAAGAAAAGATCCACTGGCAAGGACCACAGAACTTCTTAAGAGGGTATTCGGAAATTAGTAGGGACATGCCATGGCATGTCCCTACTTAATTAATGAATCAGTTTTTCAATTTCTAATCCATAATCAAACTGAAGATCTTCGTGCAGCAAAGAGACCTTCTTTCGTATGCCTTCAATTTGTTTCAGATAGAAATTATAAAGTCCTGTGTTCTTACGAATGGAAGGAGTAAACTTATTAAGCTGAACACAAAAATATACCAGTAAATCAACTTCTGTTTCCTTCTTTTTTGAATATCTGGAATATTTTCTGATCGTCCTTAAAATTTTCCTGAAGCTTTTTTTGATCAGATATGGAGTCTTTTTGTTTATCTGAAAAAACTGTTCGTCGACTTCCTGCTTAACGTTTAATATATATAAAGATTCATCAGCTGCTTCAAATAACAGATAAGTGAGTAATTCCTTGTTTTCTTTTTTGAACCTTGCAAGCTGCAGACACAAATCACCAAGCTCAGGGGATGTAAAATTCTTCAATTCATCCTTTAGTTCTTTTATACTAACTGCTTTCATATTAAAATATAACAGGAAAGGCACGCAGCCTGATCAGGATTTTTCTGTTTCAGCTGTAGTTGTTTTGGTTCCCCTTTTCTGAGGATATGAGCCAGGTAATATAACGTTTATGAGTTTCTTGCCCCACAACCCAAGCTGAAAACCGGCACCTAATGTGAGAATGCTTAACACTAATGTTAGTGGGAAAAGATTATCATGTGGTGCAGCCATAAACATACTAACAGATAATATTACAATAATAATGCTAAATATAATTTTAACTCTGAGTATAGGTGTTGCTAAAGTCTTGAATCTTGTCAGTCCGTCGATTATACCTGAAATAATAGCCAGTACAAGAGTAAACGGGAAAATGAATATTGAAAACACCAAAACACTTTTTAGTATTTCAGGTTGAAAATCTTTAAACAAAGCATTAAAAAGAATAAGCACCGGAATAACAATTACAAGCGCCTGGGAAAGGTGTATTGCAATTGGATGGAGATCGAGGTTAAGGAGCCTCAGCCTGTTACGCGATACTCTTTCCCTGTAAGGCTCGAAGACCTTTCGGGGCATTCCACATGCAGGACAAACATCACCAAGCTTATCAGCATCCATTACAAATCCACAAGGACGACAACGTACCAGTTCCTTCATTTTATTTAAATTTTTACAAATTTAAAAATTTAATGATTCTAAAGATGTTTTTAAAGAATTTGTTTAACAATCTGAGTGGAAGGAAGCAAACATAAATTTCACTCAATTTTGCTAAGACTTGTCTTTAAGGAATACTGTATTCTTATTATAGGTGATATCTGTACTATAAATAAACATGCATGTTCCTCCTCTTATCTTATCAATGATATCCTTATATAATGCCAGTGGTAATGCAGGGCATCCCCAACTGCGACCAATTCGTCCATATTTTTTAATATAATCGTTACTTACATAATCCGCACCATGGATCACAATCTCGCGTTTCCGGGCGTTATCATTAATCCCTTTTTCCAGACCATCCACCCTCAGAGAGTAGCCATGCGTGCCGGTATATGTTTCGGCAGTAATATAAAAACCCAGTGAACTCATTAAGGACTCCGGTGAATTTGAAAAGCTTTCAGCAAAATTTTCTCCTGAATTTTTTCCATGAGCAACCAGACAGCTGTACAAAAGGCGTTTAGACTCAATATCTACCACAAAAAACCTGTTTTCTGTCGAGGGCTTCGAAAAATCGATAATTGTAATTATATTTTTCCTGACAGGCTTTTTTATCTCGTTCAATCCCGTAATTGCGGTATTAAAGACCTCATAGGAAATTAATTTCTGAAGTTTGCAGTCGGACCATAACCTTTGAATATCAGTTTTTTGATTTTGAGCATTAACACACACTGATAAAATACAAACTAAAATCAATAACTTTGATGATAACTTCATTTTAATGCCGATGATGTAACTAAAAACGCAAAATAACTCATATTAAGCAAATATAATTTTTTAATATTGAATACGTTTTGTACCTCTGACCATCAAGTAAAGATAGCTGAAAAGTTTATTTCAAAAAGATTGGTATGAGTTTTGCAAGGGTTAAAGTGTACACATATTCCTTAAATAATTAACAATATGAAAAAGTTTGTAATCGCCGCAATATTAGCGGTACTGTTTGGCTCTGGTTCTGCACTTCTAGCACAGGATAGGCAAGAGGGCTACCTTGGTCTGCCAGGGGATAATCTTAATCTTTATGCTGTAATGAAATTATTCCAGGAATCAAAAACGCTGGAAGATTTCGAGAGAGATCTGAATAATGAGAAAAACAATATCAATAATCTCGACCTTAATTACGACAATCGCGTTGACTATATTAAGGTAATGGATAATATTGATGGTGATGTCCATAATATTGTTTTGCAGGTGGCCGTAGGTCCGAAAGAAAATCAGGATGTTGCTGTGTTTACTGTGCAACGATTTAATAATGGTGAGGTTCAGATACAATTAACCGGCGATGAGGAACTATATGGCAGAAACTATATAATTGAACCACGCATTGATGACTCAATAGCTGAAACGCCAAACCCTGGTTATTCAGGACAAACAGTCACTTACTACAGAACAACCCCGGTTGAAATAGCTTCCTGGCCTATTGTAAGATTTGTATACCTTCCTTCTTACACCAGATGGCATTCTTCATGGCATTGGGGATATTATCCCAGCTACTGGGAGCCATGGCAGCCGTTCTCATACTACAATTATTACGGCTATCATTACAACTGGTATAATGATTATTACGGCCATTACCGTCAATGGAATTATCACCGTTATTCAAATTGGGATGATACTTATTACAGAAAAACCCGCACATACTCACCTGAAGTGAGTCACAGAATTCAGACCGGTGTTTATAAAACTACCTACTCCCGTCCTGATGACAGAAGAAAAGGTGAAGCCAGGTTTGCTGAAACACATCCCAATGTTATAAGACGATCAGGTGATCGTTCATCCGGTAATTCAAGTGTTGAAAGGAGATCATCTACAACCGTTACCAACAAGACAGTTGTGAGTAAGCCTAGCGACAGGAGGAACACGAATACAACCACCAGGAGATCATCAACTTCTGTTACTAATAAACCGGTAAGTAATCCTACGCCTTCAAACAGATCAGTTTCCAGTCCATCGTCAAACAGATCAGTTTCCAGTCCATCGTCAAACAGATCGGTTTCCAGTCCATCGTCAAACAGTTCAGTTAATTCGAATCCTTCATCAAACTCAAGTGTTTCTAACAGAAGATCTGTTAGTACCAAAACTGAATCTGCACCAACTGTTCGTTCAAACAATTCAAATAGCCAGCCACGAACAACCAAAGCAGCATCAGAAAGTCGTAGAAAAACAGAAACAAAATCTACAACTGTCAGATCATCTGAAAGCAAAGATAAGACAGAGAGTACTCAGGAGCGCAGAAGATAATTAAAAAATACTCCAATCATACAGCGGATTCCTGAAGAAGCAGGAATCCGTTTTTTATCTAAACATCAATCGGTTTTTCTCATTCTGATTCTCAATTTGAGAAATATTTCCCCAGTAAAGAGGTTATCAATAATCCTGTTAATGATTTATAAGACTAAATAACAGTCGATTACAGAGGTTGCAATATTTACTGACTCAATCTGGCACATTTTTAGAATATACCTTTCCGTTAACCAAAATTGCGAGGAAGATGAACCAAACTGTTAATGTTCTGGTGTTAGAGGATAACGAGTATTACAACAATCTAATATTCAATGCTTTGCAACAAAGTATACATTTTGTCCAGAAAAAGCTGAAATTCAGGTTGATTCTACATTCATTCACCGATTCTTCTGACTTTATGAATAAAATAGAGTCGCATGAATTTGTAGAGAATGATGTTGTTGCATTTGTTGATCATAACATGGGAAATGGAATAAGTGGTGCGCAGATAATCAAGACACTGAAAAAAATAAACAGCAATGTTCTTGCTGTTCTGCTCTCACAATCAAAATCTGTTGAAGAGAGAAGTTTACAGAATAACTACGATTTTTTTGTGATAAAGGACACCTTTGCGCCCGCTCTGTGCCGGCTCTATATGGACCAATATATTGAGAATAAATTTTTATAGCTTTGCGGTAGTATAAAAGCAGCCGCAGAAACGTGAAGATTTTTTCTATTCAGGGTAAGATAGGATTATTAATGGTACTTGCTGTAGTTCTATTGGTAGCATCGGGTTACCTATCATACCGAAATCTCTCATCCATAGTATCATCGATTCAGGTTGACTTAAAGCCTGATATAAGGCTATTTAGCATCAGAGACATCTCAATGGATCTCGAGAAAGCTCAAAACAGTATACGCATCTATACAAGCACGCATGATACTACTGATCTGCACCCATATAATTCAATAGTCTCAGGCATCGACAAAAAAGTCAGTCAGCTCAGGGCTCAATGTTTAAATGACGAGGTATTAAAACATCAGACTGATACTATCGGAAAACTTATTGATGATAATATCCGGATATGGGATCAGCTGCTCTCCATAAATAAGAGTTATACGGTGGCACAGGATCTGAAACACCTTTCAGTAAGGCTCGATAGTAGTTCCAATGAGGACCGTAGAAATGAATCCAATATCCTCAGGCGTGTATTCAGCAGAACCCCAAAAAACAAGCTTAGCGAGAATGAAATTGTACATAATCTGAAAGAAATAGAACAGCTTGACAGTATTACCAAAGTCAGACTTAAACAAAGAGAATCTAAACTTGCGGTTACCAGCAGCGAGATAAAGGAGAAGTTTTATGACCTTATTGCCAGGATAGAAAATGAGATTTCGGAAATGGTTAGAGAAAAAGCTCTAGCTGCTGACCATCTCGCCGGGAAAACATACAAATGGATTGGTATGTTTTCTATCTCAGGAACGCTTCTGGCAATACTTGTAATGTTAATAGTTGTAAAATTTGTTAGAAAAACCCAGATTTACCAGGTTGCCCTTCAGAGTTCAAGGGATGAAGCAGAAAAACTGGCCCGGACAAAGGAATTGTTTATGGCTAATATGAGCCATGAGATACGTACACCAGTAACAGCAATCTCCGGATTTACCGAGCAACTTCTTCATGATCCTCTGGATGTACCTACAATTCGGACATTGAAAATCATCAAATCATCTTCAGATCATCTTGCAAGAATAATTAACGACATTCTTGATTTTTCAAAACTGCAGAACGGGAAGCTGAATCTTGAGAAAGTACATTTCTCAATTCTACAGATTCTCGAGGATGTTTACACTATGTTTGAAAAATCATCTCTCAGAAATAATACTGCGTTAAGCTTTTCAATTAGTCCCGGAGCACCTACTATTCTCTTAGGCGATCCGTACCGGCTTAAGCAGATATTGATAAACCTTGTAAGCAATTCAGTAAAATTTACAAAAAACGGCAAGGTTCATTTCAGTGTTGATGCTTCTAAAATGAAATCGCAGGAAATTGAGCTAATAATTGAAGTAATTGATAACGGGATCGGTATTGATGAGACCAAGATAGATTACATCTTTGAAGATTTCACACAGGAAGAAATGAGCACCACCCGGAAATATGGCGGAACGGGGCTTGGTCTGTCAATTGTTAAAAAGCTTATTGAGCTTCATAATGGCACAATTGAATGCATAAGCAGGAAAAACCAGGGGACTAAGATTACCTGCAAACTGCCATATCTTACTGGTGATGAAAAAAAGATCAGAAAAGAAGCAGAACCTCTCTTGTATATTCCCGAAGAAATAAAAAGTCTTAAGTGTCTTGTTGTAGACGATGAAGAATATAACAGGCTTCTGTTTAAAACAATATTGACCAGATGGAAAGTAAAATTCAGTGAGGCCATAAATGGAATGGAAGCATTGGAAATCCTGAAATCAGAAAGGTTTGATCTTTTATTTATGGATGCAAGAATGCCTGGAATAGATGGGTTAAAAGCAACGCAGTTCATCAGAGAAGAGATGAAAATTACTCAGATGGAAATGCCTGTTATTTGCATATCGGCGGCTTCTGTGAATGAAGACTGGCAGAAATTTCAGAAAGCAGGGATGAATGCCTTTCTGCCAAAACCCTTTACTGAAGAAATGTTATTAACGACAATCCTTTCTGTCATTAAGGATTATGGTACAGAAATGAAACCCCGACCGCATGCTTCTGATAATACAGCCATCACAGTTAACGGTGGGAAGATCAATCTTAATAATCTTTACCATATATCAGGTGGCGACGAACAATTTGTAAAACAGATGCTTATCTCCTTTATTGATTCGACTGATAAAGGTCTTAGCGAGATGAAGATTGCTGTTTCCAAAGGTGAATCAAAACAGATTACCGAACTGGCACATAAAATGTTACCTCCATGCAGACATCTGGGTGCAACTGCCCTTTGTAATCTTTTGAAGCAAATTGAAGACAATATCCGTAATGAAGAAAAGTCTGATGCTCTTGAATCTTTGCTCGGGGAATCACTACAGGAATTCAAAGGGATAAGAGGATTAATTGAGGAACATATAGCTAAAATTGGTTAAAACGCTCGCAAATCCGGTCAATTCTTATTTACTTTGCAGCAATGAAGAATTAATCCTGTATGTCTGAAAAGCCGTTTAAAATATTTGTTGTAGAAGATAGTGAATGGTATAACAGGCTTTTGGTACATACACTTACCATGAATCCCGACTATGAAGTCAGGAGCTTTTTCAACGGACAGGATTTTCTAAATAGTCTGCACGAATCACCCGATATAGTAACCCTTGATTACAGTTTACCTGATTTTACAGGAATGGAGATTCTTAAGCGAATAAGGGCTGAAAGTTCAGAAACGCAGGTCATTCTGATTTCAGAGCAGGAAGATATCGATACTGTGGTAACCCTGCTTAAGATGGGAGCTTACGATTATATTAGCAAATCTGAAGATATAAAAGACAGGCTGACCAATACAGTCAAGAATATTCGTGGCGGAATAGGACTCAGAAGAGAGATATCCACACTTCGCAGGGAAGTTCAAAAGAAATATAGTTTCCGTGAAATCATACTTGGTGAAAGTCAGGCTATTAAAAACGTGTATGACCTGATAGATAAAGCCCTGGGTACTAACATTACGGTTATTGTATCAGGTGAAACAGGAACAGGGAAAGAATTGGTAGCAAAGGCTATACATTATAATTCAAAACGTAAGGATAAATTTTTTGTAACGGTGAATGTTGCTGCGATACCTTCAGAACTTATTGAAAGCGAATTGTTTGGTCATGAAAAGGGTGCCTTTACCGGAGCCGCATACCGTCGTATCGGTCGTTTTGAGGAAGCCGATGGAGGTACGCTTTTTCTTGACGAGATCGGAGAGATGGAGCTGAGCCTTCAGGCTAAGTTATTAAGAGTCTTACAGGAAAAAGAAATCTCTCGTGTAGGTGGCAACAAGCCGATAAAAACAGACTGCAGGATTGTGGTTGCCACCAATAAAAATCTGAAGGAAGAAGTAAAAAAGGGCAATTTCAGAGAAGATCTTTATTACAGGTTACTTGGGCTTCCAATCGAACTCCCTCCACTGCGGGAAAGGTCGAATGATACATTAATCCTTGCCCGCCATTTCATTGGAAAATTCTGTGAGGAAAATAATATTGTCATCAAAAAATTATCAGTACCTGCACAAAAGAAACTGATGGCATACCCCTTCCCTGGTAATGTAAGGGAATTGAAGTCTGTTATAGAGCTTGCCATTACCCTCTCGGTTAAAGATGAGATAGATCCCGATGATCTGGTTGTTGACAAAGGGGATCCGTTATCTTTTATTGAAAATGATAGTCTTACTTTGCGTGAATACCAGGTTAAAATCATTAAAGCAACTCTTCGTAAGTACAACAACGATATTCCTCTTGCAGCGGAAAAGCTTGATATCGGCATTTCCACTATCTATCGTATTCTGAAAGAGGAAAAGGAATAACCAACCCTCTTTCATATATTCACCCCCCCTCCTTCTCTGTTCATAACATGTTAATACCCTTGAATTTATTCTCAAAATGAGAATGGATTTCTCAATATGAACAAAACGTAATTCAAATTGCGATAGTTAATGTTCTAACAATGATGGTGTTACAAATACTTTAGGCTTAGGCATAGCATTTGAATATGTATGTACCAGAATCCTGAATTATTATTGAGTAACAATTTTCATTAAGATAAAATCAAACAATTAAGAATTAAACCAAGGAGGAACAAAAATGACAAACGATTTGAACAGTAACCGTCCTATCACTAATGATAATGCGGCTTCGCGTAATAACGAAAGAAAAGCAAAAAGTGAAGGAGTTAAAAAGGGTGTTATGACAACAGCCATAATTGCTCTTCTTCTTATAATAGCAGGTGCTTTTATAGTTAATTCCATGTTTAAAAATGAGCAGAAAAAGAATGTTTCCATCACGGAAAACCAGAAACGCTCATATACTCAGCTATTGACTTCACGCGACTCTGTACTCAACGAATGGATGCTTACATTTGATGAGATTGAGAAGAACCTGAACATTGTTAAAGAGAAAGAAAACATCATCTCCACAAAATCAACCGACCAGGAATTTTCAAAAGACAAAAAACAGGCAATTCTTAAGGATATTGAGTATGTAAATACCCTGCTTGACCAAAACAAAAAGAAAATGGCTTCATTAACCGCTCAGCTTAAGAATTCAGGAGGACAAATAAAAGGTCTGCAAGCAAGAATCGATGATTTATCGGCACAAATGAAACAACGTGAGACTGAAGTAGCAGATTTAAAAGTTGCTCTTCAACAGAGAGATTTCCAGATTGGCGAATTGAACACCAAAATGACTGATGCGCAGATCGCAATAGCTCAGAAGGATGAGAAAATTACAAACCAGATAGCTGAGATGAATAAAGGCTTTATCGCATACGGAACTTATAAGACACTCAAAGCAAAAGGTCTTGTTTCAAAAGAAGGCGGCTTCCTCGGAATTGGTAAAAGAGAAAATTTACACGAGAATTTCTCAGACAGTCTTTTTACACAGGTTAACATAACTGAAACAAAAAGTATTCCTGTAAATTCAAAATCAGCAAAGCTTATTACTGAACATCCTTTGGGTTCATATGAACTGATTCGTGACAAAGACAACAAGATAGCAAGCATTGAGATTAAAGATCCTCAGGAATTCTGGAAAATTTCAAGGTATGCTGTTGTAGAAATTAAATAATAAAAAGAATATATGCTCTGATTCACAGCAAGGGTTGTGAAAGACAAAGTAAAGGCCCCGGCGGATGAAAATCTTCCCGGGTCTTTTTTTGTTACTGACGAGCCGGACCATCATAATATTTCATAATTTCGCCATTAACAAAATCCATTGAAATTATAAACCAACCTTTTTTAAAATGAAAAAGAATATTCTGGTTCTGGTGAGTTTAATGCTTTCTTTAATTATTAATGCCCAGGGTAATAAAAATCTTGCTGAATTGCTTGGGTATCCGAAAGATTCCAAATTGCTTATAATACATGCCGATGACATGGGACTGGCTCATTCGGTCAATACAGCCAGCATCATAGCTTTTGAGAATAAAGGTATCACATCGGGCAGCATTATGGTCCCTTGCCCATGGTCAATGGAAATGATGGCATATGTAAAAGAACATCCTGGCTTGGATGTAGGCATACATCTAACCCTTACTGCAGAATGGGAGTTATATAAATGGGGAGGAGTAAATCCGTCCGATCAGATTCAGAGCCTTCTTGATAAGAACAATAACTTCTATCCGTCAGTTGAAGAACTCGGTAACGCAGTAAAAGTTGCCGAAGCTTTGAAAGAGATGAAAGCACAGATCGATAAAATAATCAATTCAGGAATACAACCTACACACATTGATACACATATGGGAAGCGTTCTGGCAACACCGGAACTTATTCAGGCATACCTCAGCCTTTCAGATACTTACCATCTTCCTGTACTCTTTCCTCGTGCTTATATCAGCTGGTTCCCGCCGGAAACAGGAAAGGAACTCGGGAAAAAAATCTTCCTTGTTGATAATTTATTTATGCTCGATGAAAAGACAGTCACTCCTAATTGGATCGATGCGTACAGAAAAGGTGTAGAATCACTTCAGCCGGGATTAAACGAAATAATCGTTCATCTATCGAAAGATAACGAAGAGATGCAGGCTATAAGCAAAGGCCACAAAGACTATGGTTCAGAATGGCGCCAAAAAGATCTTGATCTCGTTTCCAGCAGTGAATTCAGAGACCTTCTGAAATCAAATAATATTATTCTGATTGGATGGAAACAGGTGCGTGATGTGATGAAGTAATCAAAAAAGAGGCTGTCTCTAAAATCTTAAGTTAACATTGAAAACTTAACGTATCCTAAAAGACAGCCTCTCTATCTTTGAATTATTTCTTGTCGTATATCATAGTCGACTTTACCTCACCATTCATACCCTGCCTGGTAGAGTTTACCGAAAGTGTTTTTGGATCAGTAAGTGACCAGATCTCAGAAGATTTTATAGTCCTTGATTCGCCATTCATGTCCAGTGTTCTGCTAGTTTCAATTGTAAGTGTTTTGCCATCAGCCGACCACGATGCTTTAGATTTGCTGTCGCCTCTGGGGTTGGTATTAATGCTTTCCTTACCATCAAGAGTATACTTGGTTACAGTTGTAGATGAAGTACCATCCTGTGCGGTTCTGGTTCGTGTAACTGTAAGAAGATTAGCATCCTGGGTAGCAACAAAGTTCCCACCTGCCATTCTCATGTTACCACCTTGTGGTTGTGTACTTTTATCAGCATTTACAGTCCAGTCGCCTGAAAAATTTGTTTTCCCGGCTTGTGCATTTATTGCAACCGGAGCTGCCAGCATCAGAATAAGTGCAAGTGCAAAGAGTTTTTGAATGTTTCGTTTCATAATATTAATTTTTAAGTGAAGTTGTTATAAAATCATTAGACAATTTAAATCAAACGATTATTCCTGATAGATAAGAAAAAATGAAGTTAATGAATTGTTTTGGCATTTTGGGTAATCAGCATTTTAAAAAGATTACCGCTTTTGTATTTTCCCAATTGTAATCCTGGCCAGTTAATGACATTTGCGCCGTTTCGGTTTTACTTAGTTAAGGTGTAAAACTCATATCTTATATTCCAGATGAACTCTTTGCCAGGTTCAACTTTTATTTTAATATATGGCTCTGGACATAAAGTTGTTGAGCAAGCCCAGAAGGCAAGCTTATAAAGTGGCTGATCGCAGGTAATCCTTACACCTGCCCCTGTTATTCTGTTTTCAATTCTTATTTTATAATCTTGTGAGCCTGCCCCGAAACCTGCAAGGGATGGATATTCAACTTCTTCCCCATCGCCAATGGTCCTGAGAAATGCGATATTATTCCCTTGTATTTCAACTAGTTCTCCAACACCTATTTCTCCAACTCCGTTTGAATCGGGTTTCAGAGCAAAAGGCAATTTTACAACAAGTCCAGGTCCAATTGGATGCTTATCGATAGTAAAGAAATTGTGGTCGTATACACTTGTCTCAATAGTCTTATTACCAGTATTTCTTAATATATGGGTAAGCAATAATTCAGGTTTATCTTTGATGAGCTGAACATTTTTCTCATAGTGATATGAAAAGCTCTTATCTGTAAGATCATGAACAAAAAGTACTTTATCACTGCTCTTTTTTATTGTCCATTTTCCGCCGTTCATTAATTGATATTCCCTGGCAAAGTGATAGGGCTTATCGTCTTGCTTATACACTGTACCCACACCTATTTTAAGGAAGCTTTCTCCCGGTTTTATGTCGTCAAAACCAACAGGAGTAAAATCCTGAACCGGTCCCATAATGACGTCATGGATTTCGGGACTGTATTTTTTGAACCATTGATCGAAATATCTATGTCCCTTATATTCAAGACTATACATATTTCCCGACCAGTCGAACCTTGTTCCCCGGTAATAACCTTTACTATGATCAGGAAGATAGAGTTTAGCATGGATCAATCCATTGCTGATTTCTGCTTGTGGAAATTTTGCTGATGGCATTGCAATTAGAGTGAGTGAATACATTACAAAAATTATAGATCTCATAACCTTAATAACATTATTGCCGTTTCCGGTTGTCGAATTGCAAATTACGCTAAAATCATTTAAATCGTGATTGTATGTGTATAAAATAGTCATAAGAACAGCTCAAAAAACAAATTCTTAATCCATTAGTTCTCAAAGCAAATTCATAAATTTGTAAGTATAGCCTTCTGATCAGGGAAAAGTTTGAAGTATCCACCACTTAATATTTACTTACTATGAACAATTTATCAAGAAGACAATTCCTTGGGAAAAGTTTCCTGGGATTAGGGTCAGTCATTGCTGCCGCAAAAATCCCGTTTAGCATTAAGTCACCATTACCGGGCTCTGTAAAGATGCCTATAGGATTTCAGTCATGGATAGTAAGGGAAAAAATCAGTAGTGATTTTCAGGGCACATTAAAAATGGTTGCTGGAATGGGATATAAAAGTATAGAAATGTGTTCTCCTGTTGGCTATGAAGGTTTGGGCTTTGGCGGTCTGCTGAAATATAAACCGGAAGAACTGAAGAAAATAATAAATGATTCAGGGCTCATGTGGACCAGCACACACTACGTAATGGATGAGTTTAGGAAGAGTATCGATAATCGCATAGATTTTGCAAATGAATCGGGACAAAAACAGATGATCCTTTCCAGTTTTGGCCTTGAGAAAAATGCCACAATCAGCGATTGGAAAAAAGCTGCTGATGAATTAAATGAGATGGGCGTCAAGTCAAAGAAAGCAGGCATTCAGATGGGATACCATAATCATGATATGGAATTTGATAAGCTGGGTGATACTATTATCTATGATGCACTTATGAGTGAATTTGATCCCGATCTTGTAAAAATGCAGTTCCAGGTTGCAGTCATTAGCAAAGGGTATAAAGCTGCAACTTACTTCAATAAATACCCGGGAAGATTCATCTCCGCTCATCTTGCCGACTGGTCGGATACCGAAAAAAAAAATGTTCCTATAGGTCAGGGAATTGTAGATTGGAAAGAGTTTTTTGCTTTAGTAAATACAGGCGGACTGAAAAATATTTTTGTTGAGATGAATCTTGAAACATTCAGGGCGAGCATTGACTATTTACATAATTTATGACGATAAGAAATAATCATGAACGGTACTAAAAATCAAAATGACAAAAAATGAGAACCTCAAAAAAAATCAACCGACGTGAATTCATTGGTACAGCCGCTGCTGCATCAGTGGCTTTTACTATTATTCCGAGAAATGTTCTTGGAGGGCCGGGTTTTGTGGCCCCAAGTGATAAAGTTACGCTTGGCTATATAGGATGTGGTACACAGGGTATCAGGGAAATGGCCGAGATAATTACTCATCCTGGTTTGCAGATAGTTGCAGTATGCGATCCAAACAAATACTCCGAGAACTATGTAGACTGGTCTCAGAATGATGTTCGTAATACAATGAGAAAAGCTATAGGTGACAATTCATGGGGGGAGGCTATAAAAGGAATACCCGGAGGAAGGGATATTGGTTTGGAATTGGTTACAAAATACTATGGAAAATCAAAAGATTCCGGTACTTTCAAGGGCTGCGCAGCATATGAAGATTTCAGAGAATTACTTGAAAAAGAAAAAGATCTTGATGCAATAAAAATTATGACTCCTGATCATCTTCACGGAACAGTGGCAATTGCATCGATGAAAAAAGGGAAGCAGGTTGTTACGCATAAACCAATCGCTAACAGAATGTATGAGGCAAAGCTTGCTATTGAGACAGCCAAAAAAACCGGACTACAAACAAACCTGCTAGCATGGAGTGATAAGCCTGATAATGAAAAGATCAAAAAGTGGATTCAGGATGGTGCAATCGGGACACTGAAGGAAATACATAACTGGTCAAACAGACCTATGTGGCCGCAATGGCAGGCTAATCCTACTGATACACCACCAGTACCTAAGGATCTGAACTGGCCCCTTTGGCTTGGGCCTGTCCCCGATCGACCTTACCATCCAAATTATACTAACGCAGTATTCCGCGGATGGTATGATTTCGGAGCTGGAAGCATTGCCGATATGGGACATTACAGTCTCTTTCCGCTCTTTCTCACACTGGGAATAAAAACCCCCGCAATAAGTGCTGAATCATATGCCACTACCACATGCGCCATTCAGGGAAATGTATCAGTAGGCGTTAAAAATGACGTGGCATTTCCGCTGTCATGCATTATAAGGTTTAAATTCCCCTCACAGTCAGAACTACCTCCATTCGAACTTTTCTGGTACGACGGAGGAATAAAGCCTTTGGTACCTGAATTACCTATAGGACCTCTGGGACGTGAAGGTATGATGTTTGTTGGGGATAAAGGAAGAATTATGGCACAGTTCAGAGGCGAAAAACCTGTACTTATCGTTGATAATAAAATAGTGCCCGATACTTCTGCACCATCAAGCCACAAGGAACAGGACAGAGATGATGCATGGATAACTGCTTTCAAAAACAAGACCGAATCACCCGGGAGCTTCATTTATGCAGGACCTGTTACAGAAACAATTCTTCTTGGAGCAGTGGCATTACGTGCCGGTAAAAAGGTTGAATATGATTCTGCAAATATGAAGATCACCAACTTGCCAGATGCAAATAAATTCCTCGTAAGAGAGTACCGCACAGGCTGGGAATTATAAAATGAAAAGAGGCTGTCTTTATAAAGACAGCCTCTTATGTCTTAACAGACAATCCGGATATTACTTATTCGGAAGTGTTGTTGGTGAGCTCTGATTTGGAGTTGAACTTGGTGTTGAACTCGGTGTTGAACTAGGAGTTGAACTTGGTGTTGAACTCGGTGTTGAACTAGGAGTTGAACTTGGTGTTGAACTCGG
>JBBRSO010000030.1:0-31279 GCA_038245405.1 Bacteroidales bacterium | reverse complement strand
CCAAAGGCTTGCAAAAGAGCTTCCGCCTCTCCAGCCCGAGTAACAGCCTTTCAGGACGGTTTTAGGATTGCCCACGCTCAAAAAAAACAAAATAAATTTGTGCTTCGTGGATAGGTTAGTGCAGTTTGACAATGACTTGAAAATAAAGCTAAAGAAATGACAAACAGACGGATATGAATGAACACCAGTTGCCAACAAAGGCTATATGCAATAAGGGTTTCAGTAGTAATTCAAGCGTTCTGCCCCGCATTAAATTTTGTGTCGGTGGACAGGTTTGTACTCCGCAATCCCTTACTGCATATAGCCTCGACCGTTATGCTTTTTAATAAAAAAAACGAAATACATTTCTTTGTATATTTACAAAAAAAAGGATATGCTAACAAAAACAAATGTTATCAAGACTTTAAAAAGATTTCCAGACAACTTCTCAATTGACGATTTAGTTGATGAAATGATTTTACTTGATAAAATTGAAAGAGGAATTCAAGATGCTGACGATGGAAGAGTAATCTCTGAAAATGAACTTGATAAGCGTATTGAGGAATGGTCAAAATAGTTTGGACTGATTTGTCTGTTTTCGAGTTAAAAGAGATTTTTGATTATATTTCACTCGACTCTAAACGATACGCGAAGAATCAGGTTGAAAGGATTAAATCAAAGACACAGATCCTGAAAACTATGCTTGATATTGGGCGGATTGTACCTGAACTTGAAAACAGTGAAATACGAGAATTAATAGAAGGAAATTATAGAATTGTTTACCGGATTAAAACAAAAAATATCGTTGAAATCCTCACGGTTCATCATTCATCAAGGGATTTTTCTTCAAGAGAATTAATGAATTACAAAGCATAACAAAGTGCAATTGCAATCTTCACGCAAAGCCTACGCAGAGGGCTGACAGCAATTGCACTCAACGATAATTGCATATAAAAACTATTTTGAGGACTTTCTACAAAAACAGCCAATAAAAGTTCAGAATAAGATCTTCAAAATATTGGAGACTATCAAGACTTTAGAGATGATTCCACCGAACTATCTCAAACATTTAGCCGGGACAAATGGACTTTTTGAGGCGAGAATTCAACTTGGGACTGATATTTGGCGTGTTTTCTGTTTTTTCGACAGTGGAAGATTAGTGATTCTTCTAAATGGATTTCAGAAGAAGAGGCAGAAAACACCAAAAAATGAAATAGAAAAGGCAATAAGACTAATGAAAGAGTATTATGAAAACAAAAAGTAACAAAGATATCTCGACCTGGACCGAGATCAAGGACAGGGTATATGGTGAAAAGGGTACCGAGAGACGAGACAACCTGGAAAGAGATTCTGAGTCTTTTAAAATTGGACTGTTATTAAAAGAAGCGAGAGAATCGAGACATATGACTCAGGAAGAATTAGGTCAACTCATTGACAAAAAAAGAACTTATATTTCACGAGTTGAAAATAACGGAAGCAATATCACATTGAGTACCCTATTTGACATAGTTGAGAAAGGACTTGGTGGAAAAGTAAAAATCTCAATAGACATTTGACCTCTAAAATATTACGCAGCATAATAAATAGGAATATGAGCGGTCTGCAAGACCCAGCGATTATTACGTGTTGAACTACATCCCTGGAACGGCTATGTACTTAGCGAACGTTTTAGGATTTGATAAAAGATAATTGGAGAGTTTTCTTATAAGCATTAGAGGCTTTTGATTCTGACAGAAGGGTTTCCAGTTTTAAAATTACGTGAATAAGCGGTGTTTTACTCACTTTTTACCGGCGGTCAGACATACCTCTCCCTGTGTGCAAATGGAAACAGTGTCGAATTGGCCAAGAACAAAAGTAGCATTAGACCTATGGTCTACAGTATAAGTGAGGGATTTAAGGCTTTAGAAGCATTGAACAAATCAATTGAACCAAAAAATTTAAAAGTTACTTTTATGTAAGTCCCGAAATGGATTTCAATATTATACTGGCGAAACGCAATGCGGTCGAATTTGGCCAGGTAGACATTATTCGAATATATCATGTTGCCAGATCATTAAAAAAGAAGAATTTAAAGTAAAACCAACTATGTCCAACAGGACAGTATATATTATTGTCTTCGGCAACAAAACATACCGCCACCGTTACCAACAATTTTAGAAAAACGACATCCATAATAAGATATTAATGGAGAAAATAAGAAAAAAGGATTTAAAAGGAATCTGCAACGAGATTGACCTAATAATTATTGGCTCAGACAATAGGATTGATTATAAATACATTTTTCTGCATCTGGATGAAGCCATAACCAAAAAGATAAGTTATTCTGAAATCGTATTGCTTTGTGAAACGGTTATAAAAATTGCAAAAACAAAAAACAGGATAATAAGGCACTTAGAGAAATACTTTTGGAATTTTATCAATAGAATTCCGATTCAAATTATCTTAATACAAGGGATTGGTATTAATGAAAATGAAGAATTATTATCAAATACTGATTATGACAACTATAACAAAAAGATCTTATCACGATTGATAGGATTAGTTCAAGAAATCCTTGAAATTAAAGATGACAATAGTAAAGGGAGTGAATTAAGAAGAGCAGGTTCTTTGAATTTTTTGGCCGAAATGATTAACTATTTCCAAATTCCAATAGCGAAAAAACTGTTTATAGATTCGATAAATAGTAAAAATGCAAAAGAACAATACGCAGCACTAGAAGGATTAGAGAATTATTATGATGTTTCGAATGATGAGATTGAAGAAGATTTAATACGTAGTCTAAATCACATAAAGAAAGAGACTATTGATAGGACAGTTGCATCAACATGTTTGCAAATTCAGATTAATGCCGGATTAATTGACGAGATGACAGCTGTATTCGAAATTGATGATTGGAATGATGACCATTTTGATTATAGATAAAGAAAAGCTGGAGGTAATAAAAAGGACTTCATGCGACACGTAGTGCCAAGCTTGAAGTCTTACGTTGCATTATCCCGATAAACCGGGACCGGCTATCCAGGAACCTGACTATATTCTATGAACTTACTATCCTTTTTGCTTTTCCATTGCTAAGCTCGGATCGGATTAGGATTTCAGATTGCTTCGCAGGGAGGGGGAAAAAAATAATCTCTTGTTAATCACATCTTAATTCACTCTTAACTCTGGGAGCTTCTATATGCCTTATTTTAGGCTTCTGTAAGATGCATATATAAATACTCTAAGATTATGGAACGTCAAGAAATCAAAACGCTTTTTAATTACCTGGAAAGCAATCGAAAACAACTAAATACCTTACAAAATGAATTCCTTGCTTCTTCAAAAAATATTTATAATGCTACCAGAGTTCTCACGCAAAGACAGATAGAATCGCTGAATGATATGAAAGATTTAATCTCACCACCCATCATTAAAGAAATTATTTTTGAAAATGAACCGTACAGGGCACAGTACTCATCCTTTGATCATCTGTCGCCATACGTGAATGACTAAATAATATTTGTGGGCAACATTACAAAAAACGTCGTTCCTTTTCCGATTGTACTTTCAACTCTGATAGTTCCCTTATGAGCCTCAACAATTCTTTTTGCAATTGATAATCCAAGTCCTGTTGATTTTTCTCCACCGGTGCTCTTTACGCTTGTTTTCTGAAATGGTTTGAAAAGTTTATCCAATTCGGTTTCCGGTATTCCTTGTCCCTGATCGCGCACTGCCATAACGACATAATTATCAATATTTGATATTTCAACCGTCACTGTTGCACCCGGATAGGAGAACTTGATTGCATTCGATATAAGGTTATTGAAAACCTGCTCCATCTTGGGAGCATCAACAAAAACAATTGTTCCAGGATTATTATCAATAAGATCAATTTCAATATTCTTTTTATGTGAGAGAACTCTGTTTAATCCAATAATTTTAGTCATTAACTTATCAATTGGAATATACTCCTGATACAGATCAATCTTACCTGATTCAATCCGGGTAATATCGAGCAGATCATCTATAAGTGCCAGCATAAATTGTGATGAAGAATTGATTATATTCAGAAATTCTTTATGTTCTTCCGACAAAATATTTTTAGTTTCGTCAATCAGAAAATCTGAATAGGAAGATATAATGCCAATCGGATTTCGGAGATCATGCGCTGCCATACCAAGAAATTTATTTTTGAGATCATTGAGATGCACGAGTTCTGCGTTTTTTCTTGAAAGTTCGCGCTGAAGATTAACAAGATCATTGTTTAAAGCAGTAATGTCGTTGTAAATTCTGTTGTCTTCCTCAGCTTTAAATTTCTCAATGTCAAATTTTTCCTTGACTAATCTTCTGATTGTATTGGATTGTTCATTATTAATTTCCTGTATTTGATTAATAAGCTCGTATAATTCAGTTTTATTACTTGATGCTACAATTAATAAATCAGGATCTGAAAATACTCCCCCGAAAACAAATGGAAGAAGTACCTCATCAATTTTTATGTCGATCTGATACAAGAAGGCGATATGCTTTTCTTTCACCTGCTGAAGAAAATCAAGGAATCGTTGTCGTGAACACTGATCGATGAAGCTGAAAAGAAGCTTTCCCTCAGGATATAAGCCTGTTAGACCAATACTGTCTCTTAACACTTTCCTTACTTCTCCTTTCTGGTCACAAAGGATAGTAAAACCGTGATTCTGATCTTTTATATCCATTTAATCTACGCTGAAATCATTTGCTTTGCTGTTTCTACGGCTAATCTGGCATTTGGTGCATAACCATCGGCTCCAAACCACTCCCAGGATGTACTCTTTCCATTTATTGCATTACCACCTATCAGGATTTTTGTATTTATTCCTGTATCACTGTGTTTTATCTCGTAAACAATATTTTTTAAAATACTTCGATGATAGGGCATAGCTATAGAAAGTCCCACAACTTCTGCCTCATTCTCTTCAATAGCTTTAAGTATTATTGAACCCGGAGTATTTGCTCCAAGATAATAGGTATCCCACCCTTCCATTTCAAAGAAATCGGTTACCATCCGTATTCCGATTTCGTGTAATTCGCCGCCGACACATGCGGTGACAAGTTTATGACCAACCCTTTCAGTTGTAAAAAGATATGGATACAACTGCGACATAATCAGCTGTGTGGCAGCCGAACAAAAGTGTTCCTTTGCAACGCTTATCTGATTCGAGAACCACAACCGACCAATCTCATACTGCGATTTCTGGAATACTTCAAGGTACAAATCTTTTATTGATGTTCCCTTTTCGGCTTCTGAAAGGATAAGCCGGCTGGCTGAATTACGGTCACCTTTTAATAATAAGGAAACATATTCCCTGGCAATCTTCCCAATGGGATGGTTCTCGTCAATATAGCTTTCATCGTTTTTTACCGGTTGTTTCATCTGGTCGATTCCTTCGAAAATCATCCTTGAAACAGCGTTGTAAACATCATCAGGACATTCGTCGCGCAAAACTGCATCGGTGTATTCAAGATTCCTGAGCATTGCATCATCAGGCAATTTAAGCCCTGCGAACAGTAACTTTACCCATGCCACATAATCGCGGAATATCTGTGGATCGTCAGCAAGAACTGCTTCAGTAAGGAATGGAAGGTGATACCCGGCATCCCTGATACTAAGATTTCTGCCTCGTTCACCATATCGTTTCCACGATTCTGGTTGCATAGAATATTGTTTATCTACAATCTTCTCTGAAAGAACCTGGCTTCTCTGTGAGATGAAGCTTTCGAGTTGCGATTTAAGGTTTTCCATATGGATGCAATTTAGTTTGTGTCATCGTTTGTCATTTGCCCTTCGGCCGTCATTCGTTTGTCATTCACTTCGTGTCATTCGGCTGTCATTTGCTTCGCGTCATTTGGCCTTCGACCGTCATTCTATTGTCACTATTTGTTTTACAATTGTCCCGATAGCTATCGGGAGACCATTGAATGACTATTGAATGACCATTGAATGACTATTTATACACATATACGCCACCTTTATTCTTCCCGTCATTTATCTCTCCTTCAAAGTATTCATCCATAATGACTTTGAAATTTTTCGGATTCAGATATCGGGCTGTTATAATTACCTTGTTATCGGAATTGATTCTCACCTTTCCATAGTTATAGACATAGCCTTTACCTTTCGGATTTGAAATCACTTTGGAATCAGAAAAAACCAGAAATGCCAGATTGTTTCCGGTAGCCCCGGGTGCAAAATATTCGAATGTACTTATTTCCATCCCCGAAACGGCGTCGGGAGATGAAGGTTGCTCTTTCTGATCAATAAACAAATTACACTTTGAGTAATGCATTACAATTCTTACTTTTTCGCCAGAATTCAACGACTGCATCAGATCATCAAAGTTACGAATTTGTATGGTCTGTGCATGTAATAATGATCCTGTGAACAGACATAAAATCACAATTAATATTTTGCTTTTCTTCTCCATTAATTTAGTTCTAACTTATCTACAATGTCTTCTTCCTGTTGCCTATTTCCTACTGCTTTATTTACAGATACTTATTAATTGTCTCGATAAGTAAAGCTTTTCTGATCGGTTTTGAAAGATAATCTGTGCAACCGCTGCTGATTGCCTTTTCTCTGTCAGACTCATAAGCAAATGCTGTTATGGCAATTATCGGAAGATCGGGTAATATTTTTCTTATCTCCACAGTCGCTGTATAACCATCCATAACAGGCATTTTAATATCCATAAGCACAAGAGCTATTTCTTTTCCCGATTCACATATTTCTAACGCCTCTTTACCATTAACTGCATGTATAAGCTCAGCATTAAGAGATGCGAGCAATTCAACAATAAGCATATAGTTAGTCTCCTCATCTTCAGCAACAAGAATTGTCTTCTTCCCGGTTTTATCAGGCTTTGTATTTTTATATACCAATGTTTCTGATATTTCAATTTTACATGATATTATAAAAGGTATGGTAAAATAAAATACTGAGCCACTTCCTTTCTCAGAATTTAGCCAGATCCTTCCTCCCATCAATTCAGTATATGCTTTAGCTATTGAAAGACCCAGTCCTGTTCCTTCATACTGCCGCGAAACGGAATTCTCAACCTGACAAAAACGATCGAAAATCAGGGTATGCTGATTTTGAGAGATTCCAATTCCTGTGTCAGAAACGTAGAATTCGAGTATATCATTCTTATGTTTACAGCCAAATGCAATCTTACCCTGAGCCGTAAATTTAAAGGCATTACTTAAAAGATTTGTCAGTATTTGGGTTAGTTTATTAGCATCTGTCTTAATGTTTAATATCCTTTCCGGAAGTATATTTTCCAGACTGAATTCAATCCCTTTTTCAGCAGCTTTTGGAGCAAACTGTGTAAGCAGTTTATTAAGCATTGAATTCAGGTTCACTTCATCCTGAGACAGTTTAAGTAACCCGGCTTCCACATTTGAAATCTCAATAATATCGCTTACAATGGTAAGAAGATGGTTACTGCTATTGCTTATAATCTCAAGAAATGAACGTTGTGATTCTGCATCAACTCCTGGTTCATTAAGCAGAGATGAAAACCCGATAATCGCATTCATAGGAGTTCTTATTTCATGCGAAATATTATGAAGGAATGCGGTTTTTAACCTGTCGCTCTCCTCTGCTTTATCCTTCGCCCGTATAAGGTCTGATTCTGCCTTCTTACGGTCGGAGATATCGCGGCATACAATCAATAAACCGGTTGGACTTCCCTTCTTATCTGTAAGCGGTGATGAAGACAATTCTCCCCAGAATACCGATTTATCGTATTTCCGTAATTTGTATTCGCGTGTTTCCGGAGCTATATTACCAGAAAGAATATCTAAAATCCTCTCCATAACACTTTGAGAATAGTCCGGACTTACCCATTTAAGTATAGATGTGCCTATAACCTCAGAATCGGGAGGTATTCCAAATATTTCTAATGCTTTTATAGAGCCATAGCTGATATTCCCTTCCAAATCACAAGTTACAATGCCATCAGGCGAAATATCTATCAGAGTGCGGTAATAAGTTTCTGATTCAATAACCTTTTGTTCCATAAGCTTGCGGTCGGTAATATCACGGAAAACACCGAATGTCCCGGTATGTTTTCCTTCTTTATCATACTGAGGGGTAGCTGTATTAAGTATTGTTCTCTTCCCTCCATCCGGCCTAATAATATCAATCTCATATGTTGATTTTGCTCCTGCTGTCCGTTTCTGAGTCTCATTTCTTATTTCATTCTTCCCGTCTTCTGAAATAAAATCAAGCAGGTTACGTCCCACAAGATCGCCCATATCCACGCCGAACATCTGCTCAGCAGCCGGATTGGAAAAAACAAAATTTTCTTCCAGGTCAACTACTGCTATACCTTCACCCTGATTTTCAATTAACAGACGGTACTTTTCTTCACTTTCCTGCAATTTGGCTTCGGCTTTCTTTCTTTCTGTTATATCATGTCCAATGCCTACAAGACCGGATATCTTATTATTTATATCATACAAAGGATACTGGCAGGTATTCAGATAACGGGTATTACCATTTATATCAACAAACTTCTCTTCAACATCAACCTTAGGTTTTCCCGAACTCATTACATTCATACTATCTTCATAAAAACGCTTCCCTTCTTCTCCCGGAAACATCTCAAGATCAGTTTTACCTAAAACCTCATCCTCTGACTTAAATCCAATAATTTCAAGGTCTGCTTTATTTGAAAATCTTTTTCTCCCTTCTTCATCCATAGAATAAATTGTTGCTGGCAGCTTATCTATTAATGTCCTTAACAGATTTCGCTCATTCTTAAGGTTTATCTCAACCAGTTTGCGCTCTTTTATTTCGGTTTTCAGATCCTCCATCAGGTTCATTATGGCCTGCCTGTTCCTTGTAATCTTATCAAGTGAGAGTATAAGCTTATTCTCAGCTTTTATCCTGTCAGCCAGTTCTGCCTCAAGTGCTTCAGTACGGTCGAGAACCATGTTTTCGAGACGCTGTTTCTCTTGCTTTTTCAGGTCTTCCGATTCTTTAATACGCAACATCGCCTTTATCTGAGCTCTAAGCTCGGATTCATCAACAGGTTTGGGAAGAAATGCATCGGCGCCAGCCTCAAGCGCTTTTACACGACTCTCTTTATCGGCACGGTTAGCCGTTACCATCACTACAGGAATGTGATTAAGCTTTTTATCAGATTTAAGTTTTGTACAAACTTCATAACCTTCCATTCCCGGCATTACTATATCAAGAAGAATTACATCCGGCACTTCAGACAGGCAGAGCTCAAAACCTTTTCTCCCTGAGTCAGCAGTAAGGTAAACCGCCTCAGGAAAAGCATCAGAAACTAATGCCCCCAATACAACCAGGTTATCTTTATTGTCGTCGATTGCCAGGATTTTAATTTTTATATTCTCCATTTGTTTTTTGATAAAAGTTAATTTAAGAGGCAATTGGCAGTAGTTCTTCTTCCTGTTGCCTGTTGCCTGTTACCTGTTGCCTACTGCCTATTGCTTATTGCCTAAATACTCCTCAATCGTCTTTTCAAACGTCTCACTATCAACAGGTTTAGATATATATCCATCGAAGCCATAAGCAAGAAGATTTTCACGATCGCCTTTCATTGCCCTGGCAGTAAGCGCTATTACCGGGATTCCCGACAGATCATCAATCTTTTTTATTTCATCCAGTACCTTGAATCCATCCATCACCGGAAGCGAAATGTCGACCAGGATCATCTGCGGCTTATTATTTACTGCCTTTTCCAGACCTTCAGGTCCGTCAGATGCTGAAATAATTTCATATTTTGAGTCAAGCAGCGCCCTTAGTGTTACGAGGTTATCGTTATTATCTTCAATCACAAGGATGCTTGCTTTTGTTGTTTGTTTACCTGAATATTTCCCAGGTTTAATAGTTTCCGGGGTGGTTTTAACTTCAGGTATAATGAGGTTTTTAACATACGATAAAAGATCATTCCGGTTAACTGCTCCCTTCTGAATAAGCTGGTAAATATGATTCTCCTTAAGGAAGCTAAGTTCTGCCTTTGTTATATGTTTTGCTGTTAAAATAAGAACCGGTATGTTTCTTGTCTCCTTAAGCTCCCTGATCTGCCTTAACACTTCAAAACCATCAACTTCAGGCATCTGAAGATCGAGTATCATAGCATCGGGAATTGATAATTTGATCGTCTCCAAGGCCTCCCTGCCATTGCGTGCCACATTAATAACAAATCCTTCCGCACTAAGAATGTCTTTAAGCTGTATTATCTGCGGCTCGCTGTCCTCCACAATCAACAATGTCTTACCGGCTCCTGTTTTAATTGCTAAGTTAGTACTGTAATAAGTATTTATAGTTGCACTCTGCAGTGGCTTGCCATCTGATTCAATCTGAGAATCCGATGGCTTAACAGGCAATGTAACAGTAAAGGTCGATCCTTTCCCCTGAACACTAACTACTGCGATGCTACCACTGAGCAGATTACAGTATTTTTTTACAATTGCCAGTCCAAGTCCGGTTCCTACATATTTTCGAGAAGCATTGTCATCGGCCTGCCGGAACTCGTCAAAAATGAAAGGCAGAAAATCTTCAGGGATACCAATTCCTGAATCCTTTACCACTACTATAATATTTTTACCATTCACCGATGCTGTGACTTCAACCGACCCTTTCTCGGTAAACTTTACAGCATTGCTTAATATATTCTGAAAAATATGATGACACTTGGTCTGATCGCTGATAATATCCGGAATATCAGCCGGAATATTACAAACTGCTGATATGCCTTTCTCCTCAGCGATAGTTTCCAGCGAATTCAGAATATTTCTTACAATTTCATAAACGGAAAAAGAGGAATAAGTCACTTCTTCTCTGCCAGCTTCAATACGTGAAAAATCGAGTATATCATTTATCAGCGAGAGTAGATCCTTGCCGTTCCGCTCAATAATTCCCAGGTAATTGTATTCATCTGCAGGAATTTTGCCATCGAGCCTTCTGCTCAATACTCCCGAAAGAGCTATAACTGAATTCAGAGGAGTACGCAGTTCGTGGCTCATGTTAGATAAAAATGCACTTTTAAGTTTATTTGCTTCATCGAGTTGTTTCTTCTGAAGTTCAAGTTCAATATTATATTCCTTCAATTCATCAGCCTGCATAATCATCTCTTTCGATTTCTGATCAAGTTCTCTATTCTGGAGATCGAGCATTGAGGAGAAGTCCTTGATTTTCTGAAAACTTATAACTCCAAGTAAACGGGCAGTAATAGTAAGGCTGATATCGTTAAGCATACGCATTGATAAGTCAGAATAATCTTTCAGACTTGCCAGTGAAATAACTGCTATCATCTCATCACCATCAATAATTGGCATTGAAATAATTTCGCGTGGTCTGAAGTTGCCTGTAACAGCAGGAAAAGAGAAAACTGTATCATCAGGAATATGTGATATCCTGATAATTTTCCTCTCGGTAAGCACCGATCCGAATTCTCCCTCAGCTGAGGATGCTGAAAATGATCTCAGATTTACAGCTGCTAAGCCTATTGATTCGAAGTGTTCAAATTGTTTCTTTGATTTATCGAGGAAGTAAATTGCCGCTATCTGCGATTCAGTTTTTGCCTTTAGTGCACTTAACAGCTTTTTACAAAATGGTTTAAGCTCATTTTCATCCATCATAAGTTTCGATATCCAGGCAGCATTTTCTTTTATTATGATATCATTTTGCACTGAAGCAGCCAATTTATTGAAAGTACCTGCAAGTAAGCCAATCTCATTCAGGGCATTATAATCACTTCTGACATCATAATTGCCACTACTATAGCTTTCCGTTACAGTTGTAAGGGCCTTAAGCGAGTGTCTGATTCCTCTTTCAAGTATATAAGTAATTATAACTGAGACGAGAAATATTATTAATGTCAGTATGATCAGGCGGGTTGACAACTGCTTCCTCTCAATATCAGCCAACTGATAAAAGTTGTCGCCTTTTGCTGTTGAAAAATCTATCATTTTCTGTATTTCAGAAAACATATGCTCAATAAAAGTGCGGTTATAAAACTTGTAGTAATCAAATGCTTTATCTCTGCCCTCACTTAGTCTGATTTCAATCAGCTTATCCCTTACCGGCTTCCACTCAGTAAAAGACTTAAAAGCAGAATCGATATCCTGCTTAGGGCCAAGGTAACTCTTGTAAACAAGGTCAAAACTTGTATAAATCTCCCTTTCCAAATTATCTATTAAGAAGGTAATATTCCTGATCTCATCAGCTGTAAGCGACTCATCCATAGCAATATCCTTCATTTTTCTATGGCTATTCAGAACATCTACCTGAATATCGCGAACAGTTCTTCCGACAATATATGGGTGAGAATACAGGTCATATGTGCTTTTCCACAAACGACCTGAGTGAAGAAATGAAATTGTTGCCAGCAGTAAAACAAGGAGCAATATTACTCCTAAACCAAGAGTGAGGCGGGTTGAGATTTTTATGTCTTTTAAATTCATGGTGATCATGTATTTAACTTTATTTCCTTAATCAGTGTCATTTGCTTCGCTGTCATTCAGTTGTCATTAATTGTTTTACCATTGTCCCGATAGCTATCGGGAGACTACTTAATGACAATTGAATGTCTACTCATAATATTAATAATCTATGTTTTTATGAATAACGCCGCCGGAGCCGCATACTGTTTAAATTTCCTGAAATTTTTAACAATCCCCACTTCCGCTTCGCCGGTTATCAGGAAGCCTCCGTTAACAAGTGAATTGTAGAGTCGGGTCAATATCTTTTTTTGTATCTCTGATTTATAGTAGAAAAGAAGGTTACTGCACATAATTATATCAAAATCGCCATATATACTTGCTGGAGGAGCTCCTCCGCTATCCTCAAGAAGATCTAATAGTGAAAAGTCAATAAGATCCCTGATGTTTGAGCTTATCGAATAGAACTCACCTGAATTCGAAAAATATTTATTTATGATTCCCAATCTTGAATTTTGAATAGCTTTCACATGATAAATGCCTTTACGGGCTGTATGCAGTTCTTTTTCAGACTTACCGGTAGCAAAAATTCTCAGGTTAACCGATTCGTGTGAATTATTTTTAAAATCATTTGCAAGAATTGCCAGTGAGTAAGGCTCCTGACCTGCTGCGCAACCGGCAGACCATATTCGGATCTCGCCTGCATGACGAAGCTCCTTTTCCCTGAATATCTGTGGAAGAACTAACTGCTCCAGAATAAGAAATGTGAGCGGATTACGAAAAAATTCGCTGTAAGAGTTATTCAATGAATCAATAAGTGAAAGTGATTCTGCCTGATGTATTTCAACATAATGGAGGTAATCATCAATTGATTCGGAAGAAGTTTCAGCCATCCGGCCGGTGACTGTCTGTTCCAGAAACGAATCGTCATACATTGAAATATCCAGGGAGTATTTCTCAGACATCACTTTTGCAATATTTTTGATTTTCTCTTTCATATTCTCATTGTCATTCACTTCGTGTCGTTTACTTCGCTGCTTTGCCCTCCGTAGCTTCAGCGGAGGAGGGTCATTTGGCACTGCGGGTCGTCATTCGGTTGTCATTAATTGGTTTACTATTGTCCCGATAGCTATCGGGAGACCTTCCGTTTTTCATTTCACAATCTTATACTTCTCCTTCTCCTTCAGCCTTTTTAGCAATTCGTTAACCTCTTTTTTCAACTCTATCATTTTCAGTTCCCTGCCAACGGTAACCTCATTAAACTTTTCCAGTTCATCCACTTTCTGCCTCAACGCTTCTTCTGCAATTTTACGATCGCTTATATCGAGGGCCGTAAAAGTGACGCCCTTCGAAATATCCTCCTTAACTAGAGGTGTTGAGGCAAGTATGACGCTAATTATTTCACCATTCTTTTTTTTCCATCTGGTTTCAACAGACCCGGTTCCTGTCTCATTAATCAGTTTATACTTTTCCCTTCCCACATTATCAAATTCCACTTTTGACGGATAAAGCATCTCGGATGAACGGCCGATCAACTCAGATTGATTATACCCGGTCATTTCACAAACCCGTGGATTAACCTCCAACAAGATCCGGTTCTTTGTAAGTCCTATACCTGTCGGTGCCACACTAAAAATACTTTTTAGTTTTTCTTCGCTTTCCTTTAAAGCCATTTCAGATAGCCTAAGTTCTGTAACATCTTCAAGAACACAATGTGTTTGTTTGAATCCACCTTCAGGGGTATATCCGATTCGTCCGTCAAATGCAACAGTTCTAACTGATCCGTCTTTTTTCAACATTCCAAATTCAGAATGTACTTTACCCCATTCTTTAAACAAGGGGAATCTTGTTCTGAACGGTTCTACAAACTCAGGTGCCAGGAAATCGCCAAACCATTTGCCAATTACTTCTTCACACGTATATCCCATCATCTCCAACCACGTTTCATTTACTTCAATGAAGTTTCCATCAAAATCTAGTGATTGATAACCGATAGGCGCTTTTTCGAATAGCATCCTGAACCGCTCTTCGCTTGCCTTTAAAGCCTTTTCTGCCGTTTTTTTATCGAAAATGATCTTCCTCTTCGCCAATGCTCCCTTTATTGCAGGGCCAAGCCTTGAGAGGTTTTGCTTTATAACATAGTCATCTGCACCGGCCTTCATACTCTCAACTGCAATCTCTTCGTTGATTGAGCCGGTTACTAGGATAAATGGAATTAAAGGAGAAAAGTCATTCTTTAGAAATAAAGCAGTCATTCCATCAAATTGCGGAAGGGAGTAATCGGAAATTATCAGGTCAGGTTCAAACGACTTCAGTGCTTCGTAATAATCTTCCTTTGTATCAACCAGCGTTTTCTCAAAGGAAATACCGCTCTTTTTTATCTCGTGCCAGATTAACTCAGCATCGGCAAGGACATCTTCAACGAATAGGATTTTGATTGTGTCGTTCATATACTAAAATTTGTCGTGCAAGTCGTGCAAATCGTGCAAGTCATTCAAGTCGTGCAAGTCAATCAGCCAGTAAGACTGCAAGACCGCATGACCTGCAAGACCTGCAAGACATTTTTTTTATCTTAACGGTTGATTCACCAATAACCAATACAACCCGAGGCTGCTCATTGCATTTACAAACTTATCGAAATCCACAGGCTTGACAACATAACTGTTCACACCTAGTGAGTACGCCTCCTTCATATCAGGCTCTTCACGCGATGAGGTTACTACAACAATAGGAATGTGGTTTGTACGCTCATCTACTTTAACAAGTCTGAGTACTTCGAGTCCACTTACCTTCGGAAGCTTCAGGTCGAGAAGAACTACTTTCGGAGGATTCTCAAAACTCCTGCTTTCAAATTTTCCTCTGCAAAAGAAAAAGTCGAGTGCCACTTCTCCATCTTCAGCAACATATACATTATTGGCAAGGTTATTTTTTTTCAATGCCCTTAATGTAAGTTCAGCATCGCGTGGATCATCTTCCACGATTAAAATTTCAACTGCATTCAAGTCGATCATGGTTTTCGATTATAGATTGTTATTAATAGTATATTTCGTTTCCCAATTATATTGTCATTCGCTTCGCGTCATTCAGTTGTCATTTGGCCTTCGGCCGTCATTCATTGTCATTAATTGTTTTACAATTGAATGACTACTTAATGACCATTGAATGACCACTGAATGACCATTTATTTATTCACTGGTACCGTAAAATAAAACGTCGCTCCCTGTCCCACTTCAGCCTCGGCCCATACCTTTCCTCCGTGTCGGTGAATAATCCTCTGAACAATTGCAAGCCCTACTCCATTGCCTTCAAACTCTTTAACTGAATGAAGACGCTGGAACATGCCAAACAGCTTTGAAGCATATTTCATTTCAAAACCCACGCCATTATCTTTAATAAAATAAACTGTCTCACCATTGGTACACTCAAACCCAACGAGTATTTCTGATTTTTCACAATTTGAAGAGTACTTGATTGCATTTGATAACAAGTTGGTAAGAACCTGTTTAATAGCCGAAGTATCGCCATAAGCTGATGGCAGTTTACTTACATTGAAATCGATCCTTGTCCTATCAACCGGAGTCGTCATGTCGGAATAAATTGATTTTGTGAGAGATGTTATATCAATTTTTGAACGAAGAAATTCCGCTCTTCCTATCCTGGAGAAAGCAAGCAAATCGTCGATGAGCTGTCCCATATGAACAGAGCTTGACTCTATTATTCCGCAGATTCTTTTGCCTTCAGCATCAAGCGCTTCGCCATAATCTTCACTTAGTATTTTTGTGAAACTATGTACTGCCCTGAGAGGCGCCCTCAAATCGTGAGATACCGAATAGCTGAACGCTTCAAGTTCTTTATTGGCAGTTTCGAGCTGGGCTGTGCGTTCAATCACTCGTGTTTCAAGCTCTTCATTAAGTTTATTAATTGCCACTTCAGTATTCTTTTGTTCTGTAATATCCTGAAAAAATCCATGAACTTTTACAATTTTCCCCTCTTCATCTTTAACAGCTTCTCCAATAGTTCGTACCCAGACATATTTACCAGTAGATGTAATAATCTGCGTTAATTCATCATACGGAATGCCCTTCTCAGCACAATCTGTAAAAACTTTAGTGATCTTATCTCTCCATTCAGGAGCATAAAAATCAATCCCATCGCTGACAAGGGGAGAATATCCTGAAGGCATTTCATGTATGGCTGCAACCTCATCAGACCAATTTGATATGTAATTTTTTAGATCTACATCCCATCCTCCAAATTTTGCAATCTTTCCTGCAACACGAAGAAGAGAATAATTAGTTCTTAACACCTCTTCGGCCTTTCTTCGTTCAGTAATATCAAAAAAGTCAACAGCTATATTTTTTGGGCTTGTCTGGAATACGCTTACCTCATAAATGCCTTTGAATCTTTCTTCATCATAGGTTATTTCGAAAAACTGTTTTCCTATTTTTCCCGAGGCTACATTCCTGTAAATTTCAGGAACATCAGTGCCAGCCAGGTTCGGGAATGCCTTTTCAATCGGCATTCCCATCAATTCTTTGTGGAATATTCCTATAGCGCTATCAGCAGCATCATTTGCTCCCATGAAGATCAGCTGATTGTCACTATTAAGGCGGTACAGATACATAGCCATTGGAGAAGATTCGACAATACTACGGAACTTTGATTCAGACAATATGAGCTGTTCCATGTTATTTTTACGTTCAGTAATGTCATTTACAGTTGTAATAAAAAACATAGGATTATCATGGCTATCTCTCTGAATGTAGGTTGAGACGTCTGTCCATATTGTTTTTCCGTTTTTATGAATGTATCTCTTCTCAAAACGTGCATAATTAGTCTCCCCTTCAATAATCGATTTTACTATTTTATCCGTTGCAGGTATATCATCGGCATGACTAATTTCCTTCCATGTTTTCGTTTTAAGTTCACTTTCTGAATATCCTAAAATTCTGCAGAATGACTTGTTTACAACCAAAGAACCGTCAATACCGGTCATAGATTTTCCCAACGGAGAATTTTCAAAAAGATTTCTGAATTTTGCTTCACTCTCTTTTAATGCTTCTTCGACAAGTCGCTTTTCAGTAATATCTCTAACGATATGAATTGTAGCGGTAAACTTCCCCCTTTCGTCGAGGACAGGGTCAGCTGTAACCTGGAACCATTTTTCCCCGACGTTTAGCTCCATGCTGGCTCGAGTAAGGGTTTTCTTTGCTTTTAATACCGGACAATTTTCAATCGGTTCATTTTTCCCATGTATAATTTCCCAGCAGTGTTTTCCAATTACTTTTTCTGCTGGGGAAAAAACCCTGTCGGCCTCTTTATTGGTTCGAACTATTCGCTGATTCTTGTCAAGCAGCCATATAGCATCATTAACAGCATCGAAAGTTGTTTGCCACTCCTGTGCAGCTTTTGAGACTTTTTTCTCACTCTTTTCAGCTTCCTCTTTTGCTTTAATAAGTTCCAGTTCAGCGTGTTTGCGTTCGGTGATATCTCGGATTGCCCCAATGAGAATTTTTTTCCCATTATTGTCAATAAACCTTGTCTTCCTTGTCGAAATTGTCCGAGTTTGGCCACCTCTTACTGTCATTGATTCCTCACTTACATTTTCCTTCCCATCTGCAAGTACTTGCTTGTCAATCCTCAAAAAACTTTCCCGCTCATCTGGAGTAACATCTTCGGCAAGTGTTTTGCCTATTATAAGCTCCCTTGAAAGTTCTAAGAGTGCACAAAAAGCATCGTTGGCAAGGAGAATCCTGCTTTGGTCGTCCTTTACAAATAAAGGGTCACCCATATTGTTGAGTATACTATCGAGATATTTCTCACTTTTTTCTGCTTTTACTTTGGCAATAATTAATTCCAGCTCTGCTTTTTTCCGCTTCTTATTTTCCTCTGTCAGATCTTCAATAAGGTTAATTGAAGCTGTTCTGGCCTCTTCAAGATCTTTAACCGAACTGTTTAACTCATCAATCTTGAGGTTTGCAAGGTTTTCAAAAGCATCTCTTTCCTTCTCAAGGTTCTGTCCAAAGTAAAGATGTTCAAGAACAATTGCAAGCATAGATACTGCATTACTGATCAGGACCTTATTGGTCTCATCTGACGATTCGGAAATTTCCGCGGCAATAATTCCGAAATCAGATTTACCGGTCTTAATTTCAAAAAGAGAACCTTCCTGAATTGCATTATCTTTATAGAATTTAAATCTTGAAGGCTTAAATATTTCCTTCATCCCATCAACAAACAGTTCAATAATCTTCTCTTTGTCGTCTAACTGAGAAAGATTGAAAGTTAAAAGAAACAGATCGTAAGCAAAGTTCATATCATACTAATTTTTCAAATATTCATTTGTCATTCTGTTGTCATTCGCCCTGCGGGCGTCATTAGCTGCGAGTCAATTGTTCCTCATTCCTTTACCTCCATATTTACCTTGTATCTCATTTGTTCTGAATCCATAAATGAATAATAATGATAGTCTTTACAACATCAGATGATTACATAACTGAATAGAACGGTTCGCATGTCAAGTGAAATCATATTCCAGCTATTTAGTTATCCAAACACATTTTTTCGCATAATTCAACAATTTGTTCCATGTCGCCGGCTTTCTCAAAGAAGTAATCAGCACCAAGTTCCATGCATCTCTTCCGGTATTGATCGTACGCATAATTTGCAAGCATAATAATCTTCGTCTGTGGCCTGATCTTCTTTAATTTTTCTAATATTTTAATTCCGTTGTCACCTGTAATCTGAATATCAAGGATAACTATTTCGGGGGATAAGGAATTGAAGAGTTCATAAGCCTGTGCTGAATCTTTGGCCTGCAAGACAGAACAGATATTCATGGCATCGTCAAACATGCCAGCAAGTCTCACTCTTATGAAGTCTGAGTCGTCGACAATGAGGAGTTTTTTCTTTACAGGGGCCTTAACTGAACCAGCTTGTAAAATTTCTGTCATTTTCACAGAATTAATGAAGGTAACCAGATTTAATTAGCAAAAAGTTAGTGATAATTAAACCATTAGACTGTAAGGGATATTCTAAATATGTTGTAGGGGAAATACCTACAAGGGAGGGGTGAGGAGTGAGGTATCTCTCAAGAAGTCATTCGCTACGCTGTCATTCAGTTGTCATTTGGCCTTCGGCCGTCATTCTATTGTCACTATTTGTTTTACAATTGAATGACAATCGAATGACAATTGAATGACAATCGTCCAGCTATCGGGAGACCATCGAATGACTAAACCAGTCCCTCTTTAATTGCGTATCTGATAAGGTCAGAGGTTGTTCTGAGTTTGAGTTTTTCAAGTATTCTTTCGCGGTAGGTACTTATAGTTTTGGGGCTGAGTGACAATTCAACAGAAATATTGCTTAATGTTTTTCCGGAAGCAAGAAGGGTGATTACTTCAAGTTCACGGACTGATAACTTATCATGAAGAGGCTTTTCCTTATCAGTAATGAAATCAATCGTTATTTTATTGGCCAGGGTAGCTGAAATATATTGTCCTCCTTTAGCAGCTTTCACAACAGCAGCTATTAGTTCCTCAGGGGCGCTTGCTTTTGTAAGGTAGCCACTTGCTCCAAGCCTTAGTGCCCTTATTGCATATTGTTCTTCAGGATAAATACTTAAGATAACCACTGCTGTATCAGGAGCAAGTCTTCTGAGGTCGCACAACAATTCGAGGCCGTTTCGTCCGGGTAACGAAATATCCAGAAGAATAACATTGAAATCAGTTTTGCCGATTTTTTCAAGAAGCTCATTTCCGTTTCCGGCTTCCTCAATTAATCCGAAACGCTGTTCCATATCATCCGCTAGTATCTGTCTTATTCCCTGACGTACTATAGGGTGATCATCCGTTATGAGTACTTTAATCATGGCATTAGGTATTAGACAATGGGCAATGGAATTTGCACATAAATCTCCGTTCCTTTCCCCTTTACTCCGGTTATTTTCAAATCTCCACTATATACTTTAATTCTCTCTTTCATTCCAATTAATCCTAAGGATTTACTGCTCGATATCTTTTCATTTTCAATTCCTTTACCGTTGTCTTTTATCGTTATTTTTAAAGAGTTAACAGTTGCATCTAATTTAACAGACACCTCTGACGCCTCTGAATGACGGGTAACATTGGTAAGTGCTTCCTGTATAAGCCTGAAAAGCATTAGTGCACATCCGGAATGTAATTCTGTTTCCTTTAGGTGAAAAGAAAGAGAACAACTTATTCCGGTTGATTTTTTGAACTCTTTCACCTGCCATTCAATAGCTGCACGGAGTCCCAGATCATCCAAAATGCTTGGCCTGAGTCCGAATGAAATCTTCCGAACACTATCTATAGTCATATTCAAAAGCTGCACCATCTGTTTTATTTTACTTTCTACAAGAGGAGTCTGCACACCAATTCTTGATTTAAGCCAGAAGATATCCATGTTCAGAGCAGTAAGCTTCTGTCCAAGATCATCATGAAGGTCATGAGCAATTCGGGTGCGTTCATTTTCCCTTGCTTCTTCCAGGTGTTTGGTTAAATCCCTGAGTACCTCTTCAGCTTTCTTAAGCTCAGTAATGTTTTGTCCGATAACTGAAAGTCCTATTACCTTACCATCCTTCATTTTTATCGGGTTAAAGCTATACCTCATATAAAGAAGTTCAAACGGTGGTATTGTATATGTCTGAATATTAAAGCTCTGTCCCGACAATCCTTTCCTGTAATAAGTACGCCATTCCTTCTTTAACTGTGCCGGCAGGCTTTCAAGTACATTATCGTCTGGCTTTAGCACTTGTCCTGTACCCTTTTTAAAACTCTCATAAAAACCTGAATTGGCATCAATAAGTTGGAATTTTCTGTCTATTGACCAGATGCTTCCTTCTGTATTTTCAATTAGTGATCTCAGGTTTGCTTCACTTTCAAAAAGGTTAGTCTCGGCTTTTTTACGTTCAGTAATATCCTGTGCAAGTACATGAACCCCTATTACCTCATTATCTGAATTGCAGATCCGTGTATGGTTCGATAAAAACCAATACTGCCCTGAAGCTGTTTCAACAGAGTCCTCGTAATTTTCGCCTTTTCCTGACCTGATAGCCTTTTTTATCCGTCTGATATATTCATTACCAACCTCTTCCCCAAATACTTCAACTACAGATTTTCCTTCATAATCAGCACTGGTTCCCCCCAGGTTTTCAAGTGCCTTATTGTTAAAAAACAAAATCCTGCCCTCAGTAGAATACAGACCTATTCCTATTCCGCTCTGCTCGGAGATATACCGGTACTTTTCTTCGCTTAACCTTAATTTCTCCTCATTTGTTTTGCGAGCTGATATATCAACCAGGATCATGCTGGTAAAAAAATTACCTTTCGAATTCTTAAATATGTTGGTTGATAACTCAACAGGAAATTTAGAACCGTCTTTCCGCAGGAATGTAAGTTCCCCCTGGAAAGTGCTGGTAAGTGAACGATGTTTTAATGCTTCAGAAAGTCGTGGGTCGGAAGAATCTATGATTCCATCTCTCCCTATTTTACAAATTTCTTCTTCTGTTCGGCCAAGCATCTGACATGCGGCAGGATTGGCAGTCATAATTCTGCCGTCCGGAGTACTAAGCATAACGGCAAAAAGACTATTATTGAAAAGTATACGATATTTCTCTTCAGATTCCTTCAAAAGATCTTCCGAGTGTTTTCTGGAAGTTATGTTTTGCATCTCAATCTCTACCTGAGGCACTTCAAGTTCATGAATAAGCTTAAGCGATTCAATCTCAGACAATATACCGGATGCACCCGGCTTCTTCTCTGCCCTTTGCCTGGGAGACAGGGTGATTGAGGCTTTCTTCCCTTTTTTCATAGGTGTGATATTTTAAGTCAGAAGTATTAATTGTTAATATATACTTCAAATTTCGGACTCCGTTCTTGCCATCCCAAAATTTTAATAAGTTGCCATGATGCAGCTCATTTATACAAATATACACTTCCTTTATTCTCCTTGTCATTTATCTCTGTGTCAAAATATTCGCTCATAAGAATTTTATTGTTTTTGAGACAATGCCAAATCCTATAATGCTTGATCTTAGGGCTTTCAATTAGCCAGTAATTTTTTTGAAAATCTACCATTTCAGCAAAAATCCCACCTGATTTCCATATTGAATAAAAGTTAATTCAGGTTTGTTTTTCTGTTTTGGGAGCATTGAATTAAATGAGCTTTGATGTGTCTTGTTAAAATGCGATACTACCTGATTACCACATAGATATCCCAATAATGCTCCTACAAAGACATCAGATGCCCAATGTGCATGTTCGGTTAATCTTGACACGCCAACCAGTGTTGCCAGAGAATAGCTGATAACAGGAATTGCTTTTTTATCCTTATATTGTTCGGCAAAGACTGTTGCGATTGAGAATGCTGTTGCCGTATGACCTGAAGGGAAAGCATCAAAAGCGGAACCTGGTTTTTTAAGGGCCAGATCCTGATCAAATTGTGCAAAGGGTCCGAACCAATTACCAGCTTCTAAATTGCTGAAAGCATATGCAGCCGAGGGCCTTTCTCTACCGGAAAGCATTTTTAATAGCCTGACCCATACACCGGAAGTGATCATCGCCTGTGTTGCGAGCAAACTTGTCTGAACTCCTTTTTTGTTTTTGAACACTGCACTTAATGAACCGAAAGCGATTACAGAAAAAATACCAGTGTTGCTGCCAAAATCGGTTATAAACGGAGAAGCTTTATTGACCCAGTCATGTTTTTGCTTTTTATACCGGGCCCAGTCATCAATATCATTATCAACATATATCAGCGCAGCCGTGATGCCGATTGCTGCACCGGTAATTATCCAATCTTTTGTTTTAAAACGGAATGGGGCAGTTGCCTGTTCTCCAAAATTATGGATAAGCGATGGAAAATATCCTTTGGGAGAGCTAAATGAAAAGATACTGTCTGTTTTATAAAAATTGTTATATGTTTTACTATTCTCTGCTTTTACCTGATTTGTATCTGCAGAAATAGATGATATCATATTTCCCGTATCTTCAATTTGAAGATTTTGTGAGAAACCCTTATTACTGCAGACAAATAATACTAATCCGGATGCCAGAAAGTTGCTGAAAATGAGGGAATTCTTTTTTAGGGAAATTTCTCCTATACACTTTTGTAAAGAAAAATTATTAAATCGCATTTACCTTTTTATTAAATTACTGATATAAAATATTACAGTCAATTTCAATTGTATATTCTATTCTGGAAAAATAAATTGCACCGGAGCGCTTCTTACTATACTTCCAAAGTAGCCTATTGCTTTCTTTCCAAACTGACCATCGGTAAGGAAAACAGGCTCAACAAAAGGATTTAATTGTCCGCGTTTCTGCCGGTCGAGCTGATCATAAAAATCGTATGTATATTTATCAATTGACTGAATTCTGACAGTCGTTATCAAATCTTTTCGATGTGAGTATGCCGGCTCAATAACAAGATTAATCTGGCCACCATCTAAGTTAATGTCATTATATACACTCCTACCTTCTTCCAGTATTGTGACTGAACCTCCGCCAATGCAGGGGCTGTGTATTTTACCCTCTCTATACTTCATCGTGGTGTCTATCATTCTTGTCATCTCATACCTGAAATAGTTTACCTGACCTGCAACATCGTGAAAATATGGAACAACCCCTTCATGTTCTCCATAAATGTCTTTGAAAACATTTGTATAGCCTATACTGTCAATTTTTACAGCTGATATATTAGTTGTTGTTGATGCTGTGTAAGTTATGTTATTAAAAATTATTGTTAGCTGGTACTTTTTATTAGTCTCGGCAAGGATTTTCCCTTTGAAGAAGTATTCATATTCGCACTTAATATAGTTATACGAACTATCAATTGTTAAATATTCAGAGGTCTCTGGTCCTGCAATCTTCACACTGGCATCTTTTGCAAAGAGCTGGCTGAGGTTGGCTTCTGCAAAGTAGGGTATTGTTTTGTAGATAAATACTGATGGAACGGTCCCGGGTTCCATTGTACCTTGTATGCTTACCCTGCTTTCATAAGGCGGTTGTGGAATTGTAATATTCTTCTCACATGCGGCGAGGAATAGAGTTAGCAAAACTATTGTGATTAGTATATTTTTCATTTTACCGTATTTTACAGTTTAAAACTTGAAATTAAAAGAGATACTTGGGATTATGGGCAGAAGGGAAACCTGTTTTGCCTGTGGTGTTTTAGTAATTGGATCTGTTGTCAGATAGACAAAGTAAGGATTTTGCCTGCTATATAAATTGTAAACACCAAAAACCCATTCTCGTTCGTATGTCTTTCCGAAAATTCTGGTTTGCTTTTTGTTTGAAAAACTGATATCCAGTCTGTGATAGGGTCTTAATCGAGCATTATTACGACTGGTATAATCATAATATATACCATCATATAAAGATCCATCACCAGATATAAATGTCTTTCCGGCAGGAAGTGTAAACGCAATGCCTGAATATAATGTAAAGTCGGCTGAGAATGTCCAGTACTTTGAAAGTTCATAGATCCCGGTTAATGAAAGATTATGTCTTCTATCGTAAGTAAATGGGAACTCTTTGCCATAATTTAAATCAGGAAATTTCTCTGTAGTTTTTGATAAAGTATAACTGGCCCAGCCTGTAAGCTTGCCAAAATTCTTCTTTAACAAAAACTCAATCCCGTAGGATTTGCCATCACCAAAGGTCAGAATGTCATCCAGATTAGTTTTCAATAAAAGTTGTGTGCCTTCTTTGAAAAGCACCTGGTTATTCATCGTTTTATAATACACCTCAACACTGGTCTCAACTTCATTATTTTTGAAATTCTTAAACAATCCCAGAGCAAACTGATTACTGTTCTGGGGTTTTACTTTACTGCTACTGGTAAGCCATATATCAGTAGGCAAAGAAGCAGTACTGTTTGGAACCAGATGCAAAAACTGATTCATCCTCGTGTAAGATGCCTTGATGGAAGTAGATTCATTTAGCGAGAATTTAGTAGTAATCCTTGGTTCAACGAATGAATATGTTTTCCCTTTTGCGAAAAAAACAGGAATCCTGACTCCGTAATTCACACTTAAAAGATCGGTCATTTTAATTTCATCACTGATATAAAATGCTATTTCGCTTGAATAGTTTTGTGGTATGCTATCAGGATTTATAATTATGCGGCTACCTTTCTTAGGAATTTTTGCTGATACTGCTCCCGGGAAAAGTGTGTGATATGTATAACTGAAACCTGCTTTTATTTCATGATTTGGTGCCGGCATATAAGTAAAATCCGTTTTGCCTGAAACATCTTTAATCCCGGTGTAAAGCAATGAATAATAATTTCCCTGTGTAGTAGCAAGTCCAAGGTGATAATCGTTAAGAATAAAAGATGTATTGCTGAATAACTTGCTTCCAAAAAGATGATTCCATCTTACTGTTGTTGTTGTGTTCCCGAAGTCGATATTAAAATTCAGGCTGCTGGCGCCGGTATATGTTGCATTGTCTTTACCTGTGAAGTAGCTAATAAATAAATGGTCGTTCTTGCCAAGTTCATAATTTAATTTTGCATTAAAATCGTATAGGAAATAATTGATCCCGTTGATTCCACCTTTCAGAAATGATTTTGTAAGCAAATCGATATAGCTTCTCCTTCCTGATACAATAAATGATGATTTGCCTTTTTCCAAAGGTCCTTGAACTGTCATGTTGGCTGAAAGTAACCCTAATCCTCCTTCCACCTCGTAGTTTTCTTTATTACCGTCTTTCATTGTGATATCCAGAATCGAACTTAACCGGCCTCCGAATTTTGGAGGGAAACCTCCTTTAGTCAGAGTCATGCTTTTTATAGCGTTAACATTGAACGTACTGAATAATCCAAATAAGTGGTTCGGGTTGTAAATAGTTGCTTCATCCAACTGAATAAGATTCTGATCAGTATTACCACCTCGTACATAAAATCCGGTTGTTCCTTCCTGACCCTGCTGTACCCCTGTGAGGAACTGAATGATTTTCATAATATCTCTCTCTCCGGCTAATACAGGTAATGTGCTTATTGCTTTCATCGGCACATTTACAACACCCATTTGCGCCCTCTGCACATTATTATCGTTTCGTTCGGCATTAACTATAACCTCCCCCAATATTGAAGAATTAAGTTCTAATAATATATCCAAACGTAAGTTTTTATCTGTGGTAAGTTTTTTTGCCTGTGGCTGGTAGCCGACATAAGATATTACTAATCCTATGGTATCTGCTTTTGGAAGGGTTATTGAATAAAATCCATATTCATTAGTTGTAGTTCCCTTTTTTGTGTTTGTCGAAAATATGGTAGCGCCTATAAGCGATTCTTTGGTCAGTGCATCATGAATGTAGCCGCTCAGAGTTATGTTTTGGCCAATGACATTTCCAAACGGAATAACAAGCAATAGCAAAAGTATATTCCAGTTTAATTTTTTCTTGATTTGCATTTTGGATTGTTTTAATTAAAATAAATTTTAGCTTAGTGAGATATTGATTTCTTTTGCAAAGTCTGTAGCTCATTAAATGAGAGATCATTTTTGATTTAAATACTTGGATTATTTGATTATAAATAACCCCAGCTCTCTGGTTGGGGTTATTCAATAATTATTGCGGGTGTCAGAATTTCAAAGCTACATAATGAAGGTCTGACAACTTATTTATTCCTTTTCATTTACCTCAATCTTTGAAGCTAAACTGGTATTAAATAGCTTCAATAGTTCAACATTGTTGGTATTATCGATAAGTATCGCGCCATTTGTTACAAGAGCTGATGACAGGTTGATGTCATTGATCCAGGTCTGAATATCTAAGACTATCTTCAATGAAACTTTGTTGTTCGAAGCCACGGTTACGCCACCATTTGCAAGAGGAAGCTGAACCTTCTGGTCGAAAGCTGATTTTATTGTTACAGGAATGACAATTCCATTTGCATCTGTGTATCCACATTTAATAATAAGAGAATTCCCTGAAAATTCCAAACCATTATCCGGCAGAAATGTGAAATCAACTTTTTTAAAAGTACCCGGGAAAACATCTACATCACCTATGCTTTCGTTTCCATCAATTACCTCCAGAACAAAAGGACCTGCAAGTAAAATATCCGATGCTTCAGAACCTGTACCCTCTTTTTTATTATTCTCATTATCTCCTCCACCATCATTACTATTTCCCTGCTGTTCCACATCGTTACCTGAATTTTCCTCAATAACAAGATCGGCAATACTTATTTTTACTGAATTAAGAACTATACCGCTAATTGTAGTTGAATAACCCTTTGTAGTAACTAAGTTTTTAACAGTTGAAATACTAACTGCCAGTTTAGATGTTGGAGCAGTATTGCTCTTTTTACACGAAATCGAGATAATCAATAGTGTTGCAATAAACCCAAGGAAACCAATTTTTCTGATTGTTTTTAATCTTTTCATGATCTTCATTTTTAATTAATACTTATCTGTATATTCTAAAAGATAGGTGAAACGGAAAAGGGTTGGGTTCCTGAAAAATAATTTTAAAAATAATACCTGAGTCCTGTGTGTAATCCCCAGGAATATGGATAAGTTTTTACAGGAGATGTGCTGCTTAAAGATGTTAATTGCACGTTTATGGAAGGGTTTATTATAAGTTTAATCTTTTCAGTTAATGGTTTTTCAATTTCCAAACCGGCAATAAGGCTGATATTTCCTGAATTAGTTCCGGTTATTTTATCGCTTTGAGACTGGTCTCCAATAAAATCTTTTGACTGCCAGTTTAAGCTATGCGATATGATGTAATTAAAATTTATACCAAGATTTAATGTGTAATTACTTGCTATTCTGAAAGCGATTATAAGTGGTAAATTAATATAGTCAAATCTTATTGAAGATTTTATAAATGAATCTATCGAAACAGTATCAGACGAGACTATGGATAAATTCGCAACACCGGAAGATGTGTACATGTAATAGCCTGTAATATTATCATGTAATACATAAACAGCCTCTGTTTTAAACTTTTGCCTGTACTGGGAATAAAACAGGCCTGATTTCAATGTGATCTTATCTGATAAAAGATATCCCGCGTTTATTCCGGTTGAAAATGTAAAGTCAACTCTGTCTCTTGCATTAAAGTATGCTTTGTTATAATCTTCCCTGCTATAACCTTTATTTACTGCTAATGCCCGGTAGGATATTTCAGGTGAAAAGAATGGCTCAATATAATACCTGGTGCGAATGAGTGGAACTTTCTTTTTATCGGAATTGCCCGCATATTGTAAATTTTGATCAGTTTGTATGATTAAGGGAGCATCGGGTTTGGAATATTGCTCTCCCACCAAAACAGGATTTAATGAATCTGATCCGGATTTGATTTTTAAACCTGTATTTGAGTAACTGAGAGGAATTATCAAATCCTGCTTTTGAATCGCTGTTTTTTTAAAGTCAGTAACATCAATTCCCCGTATAAGGTTATCTGTATTAACTGAATTAATTTTCTGGAATGCATGTATGCCGGCAGCTTCAATATCTTTATCACTCAGAGAATCCGGATTTGAGTTTGATGCACTTAATTGTGAATCAGAATAATTCACACCAGGGATTGTTTTATCTTCCTTAACGGCTTTCTTTAAATTACCTGATACATTTCCTTTTGGAAAATTATGGATGTTATCAGAAGAATCTTTTCCAGGGTAATAAGTTATATTATTTCTTTTCTCCTTCAATCCATCATCTTTTTCAGGTGAGATGTGGTTATCTGGTTCAATAGGTAATGCTTTGGTTTCAACTATATGTTTGTCTGCTATATTGTTGTTTGGATGTGTTTTAATTTCAAAATAGATAAATGTGGTAATCAGGGCAGCAGCAAGGGTTCCTGTATGCAAATTTGATTTGGATGTTCCTTCTGACACATTTAATATTTCACCTATTTCTTTATGCGAGTAACCTTCAATAACATACATATTAAAAGTAAATCGCATTTTGTATGGGAGTCTCTGAATTAAAGTTGTAATTTCCGCAGTACCTATGTTTTCTAAAATATTAAAATCATCAGTCTGATTATTAAATTCTAACGTTATATCTTCAACAAGCGTTATGGGTTTGTTCCTGTTATATAATTTAAAGGCCTCATTAACAAATATTCTCTTCATCCACCACTCCAATGAATTTAAGTCCTTTAACTTATGCAAATTCTCCAGTACCTTTAAAAATCCTTCCTGAAAAACATCTCTGGCATCGTTGGTAGATTTTGCATACCGATGGCATAAGCTCAACATTTTAGGTGCAAAAACATCATAGAGTTCTCTCTGAGCCGTTGCATTACCTTTTATACACTCTCTTACTAATTCTCTATTTCCCAAAAAGTTATTACTTATCATTAGTAATGATTCATTTCTCAGAAAAAGGTTGGGTCATTAATAAAAATAATTGATTCTGTATTACCATCCAACATTATTACAAGTGATAAAGAGCAAAATATGGAGTGGCACAAATTTTAAAAAAACAGCGTTCATGGTATCGATGAATATAACCATGAACGTCTGAGAGGATAGGACGAAATAAATTAGTTTATCCCCTACCTGTTTTTTTCTTATTTTTTTACAAGGGATCCATCGGCATTTACGGCAACTTCTTTTTTAGTTTTTCCGGTATTGATCTCAAACTCATACACTTTCCCTTTTGAGGTTTCAGATATTTCTGATGTTTCAATTTTGTACCCAGGGAATTCTTTTCCGAGCGTATTTGTAACAACAGTCGGGATTTCCTCTACACCGATTTTATATTCGGTTTCCAGCCAAATTCCCTCAATATTGAAATTTGCGGAATAGTCTTTATTGTTCATGGTAAACTCAGCTTCCCATTCTTTAGTGTTTTCTTTTCCCCATTTTGTTTTCTGGGCATTGGGAAATTTCTGATCAAATGAGGCTTTAACCTTTGCAGGTAAATCTTTAGGATTTTGAGCAAATGCGTTTAAGCTGATCAATACAACAGTGGCGATCATTAGAAAAAGTGTTTTCATTTTACTTAGTTATTAATTGTTGATTTAAATTACGAAAGCAAAGCTAATTACTGATTCTAAAGGAATCTTGAAGTCTACTTAATGAGTGTTAATTCGGAAACCTAAATTCCATTCAATAAAGTCGGAAACATGAAAAGCATAATCCCGGAGTGTTATTCCGACAAAAACTTTATCCGTAACATTGTATTTAAACCCTATCCTCTGATGAAAATCAGGCGATTGGTTCTTTAGCTTTCTGCGATAAATATAGAATGCCGGCTGAAGGATTAAGGATACTTTATTTATAACCAACTCATATGTTGGGTAAATACTTATCTGAATTTTATCACTAAGAGTGCCATCCACCATATCTAACTCGTTATTATCAATGGCTACCTGGGCATTAACAGAACCGTCATATGAAAATGTCATCCCAATCCCGATTTTTGACATATAGTTTATCTGCCTGTTATAACCGGTTGAAATACCAAATACCGGGAAAAATACACCTTCGTATTTTTCGATGATATCAATATTTAATGAATCAAAAATCACATTTTTAGCACCTCCAAATGCTGAAAAAAGCCATTCATTTTCTTTGGAAAATTTTGGAACTTCCTGTTTGTTGAAAACCTGACTATCGTAAAAATTGTATTTTATTCCAATTTTAGGAGCAATTGTATTTATCCCAAAATTTGGTTTCTTAAGAGCACCGTTTGAAAAATGGGTAATACTAAAACCTGAAACAAATTCTATCCTGCCAGTCAGATTGTACTGCAGGTTTAGTCCGGCGTCGATAAGAAATGATTCGCCGGCGCCAATTGCCACATTATATTTATTTGTGAGTGGGCTAAATGACTTCCAGTTGAATGAAGCTCCAAAACCCAACTCATAGTTTAATCGCAACTTAT
>JBBRSO010000029.1:0-31695 GCA_038245405.1 Bacteroidales bacterium | reverse complement strand
GGATTATGCTATTAATGTCGTTACAGAAACTACTGGAGGAAAAGAATTCATTAAAACCTACGCTGCTGATGGGACAATGATATCGGCAACAGATAATGGTGGAACAATAAATTATAGTTATTATCCTGATGGTAAATTAAAGAATATTACTGCTCCGGGAGGAATCACTACCAGAACCTACTATGATTGTGCCGGTAATCAGAAAAAGCTTGTTGACCCAAGCGCAGGTATAATTAAATATACCTATAATGGATTTGGTGAATTGACTTCTCAAGAAACTTCTGGTCCCAAAATAACGAACATGTATTACAATACATATGGTATGATCACAAGGAAAGAAACCCCAGAAGGAATAACAAAGTACCGGTATAGTTTAAATAAACAGTTAATCAATATTGGTTCCCCTGGAAACATAAGTAGGACTTTTGGGTATGATGCTCATGGTAGAATGACTCGAACAACCGATAGTATTCCAGGATCATCACCTTTTACCACATCATTTAGTTTTGATAATATTGGGAGACTAGATTCTATAAAGCATCCTTCAGGAATAATTGAAATAAAAAATTACAATTCAAATGGTTATTTAAGTTCTATTTCCGCTGGTGGAATAGATCGTTGGACAACTACAATCATAAATGCAAGGGGGCAGGTCAAAGAAGGGCATTATGCAAATAGTCTAAATAAAATACTCAAATACGATGCATACGGATTTCCCACTTCGGTTGTTACTGGAACGATTCAGGATTATTCTTATTCATTTAATCCCGTTACAGGGAATCTAAACTCACGTCAAAACAATAAGTATCCCAATTTACAGCAGGAAGTATTCAAGTATGATGATATTGACAGGCTTGATAGCGCAAACGTGGGCTCTTATAAATTAGGAATGGATTATTATAGCCAAAAGGGAGGAATAATTTCAAAGAGTGATGTAGGTACTGGAAAAAACGCTTATGATGACCACCTGTTACCGGAAAAAACTGACCATACCTGACCTGTGATAAGTGCCTGTTATTATGTTGTGTATATTAAATGTAAGCAAACCGGAGAAAGGTGGTCTGGATATTCGGATTTTCCAGTAAAAACACCCATTTTCATCCAAAACCTGGCCTAAAACTGGCGCATAAAAAAAGAGTTACAATTTTTGAAGTTGTAACTCTTTGATTTTCATTGTGGGCCCAGCTAGGCTCGAACCAGCGACCCTCCCGACTTAAGTCGGGATGTTGCTAACCAGCTGAGCTATTGGCCCAATATTCATTTACCTGAATAAATTTCAACCTTAGTCGCCTATCGGATCCTGTAGGATATACCTGCCAGTGCACGGAAGCCCGACCAGTCTGTCTTTAACGGTTGGCCTGAGGGCAATGCAATGAATTGCTTTGTGTTTTCCAGGAGAAGGGAACCCTTTGTATCAATTTCATAGCCAAGGGAGAAGTCGAGAGATAATCTGGTCCAGAAATTCCAGATGAATCCTAATGAGGGTTCACAATATATATTCATTGCACGAAAACGATCGGATGTTGTGCTTGTATCAGCCTGAATAAGATTCAGCCTCTCCTTCAAATAAAAGGTAGAAAATAAAAGCCCCAGCCTTGCTTTTGCGTATATATCAAAATTCTTAAACGAAGTGGCAATATAACGGTACTGAAATCCGGCGCCGATGCCATTTATATGCATATCGAGAGAATACTCCCCGGAATAATCCCTTATATCATTCCTTGCACCTGAAGTTAAGTATGTAAAATTTATTCCTATGAGATGATGTGCATTCAATAAATTCTCAACAGATGCCGAATAGTAATAATAGGGAGGGAATTCTGCAACTTTTTTAGTGTGCGGCGGAGCAAAGGTTATCAGGTAATTCTGGAAACTTTTAAGGTCATCATGTCGGTAGGTTCCGAGACCGGAATTAATTTCCACTTTTATGCTCTGAGAGTAAATAGACCCTGATGATAAAGCTATTATTATTATAAAACTAAGTTTCTTCATTTCTGCAGATATTTTGAAATGTCAAGCCCGTAACCTGAATTTGAGAACAGCCTGTTATCGTATAATTGAGGTCTGGAATCAGTGCTGACCATTTTAAAGATCACCTTCGATTTTATCAGATCGAATACATATAAATATTTATAATCGGTCATCAATAAATATCCCGATTCCGGATCGACGTTTCTCATTACCTCGCCTTTATCAGGCAAAACATAGGAACTAACAAGACTGAAGTCGGGTATGTTTCTTATTTCCAAAGTGTTGTCACTGTAAAAAGTGAGAAGCAGCCTGTTAGGATTATTAATATCGAAGAGGGTGGAGCGGTAAACCCTGCTATCCGAATAAATAAGGGTAGCCGTACCGCTGCCGAGATCATAGACCTTTATTCCATTCATTGTAACAATGCAGGCATACCTGCCATCCTTTGAAGTTGAAGAACAGGCCCACTTACTGTAAACTGGATAATCGGTCACTGGGAATGTGAGCACGACGCTTTTATCGGCAATGCTTATCAGATCGTAGCGGGAAGGCCTCACCACTGCAATCATGTCATTGTCGGTAAGATAGAAATGGTCGAGTGAATTGTAGCCTAGATTGTAAGGGATAACAACCGGATTCTGAAGAGTTTTATCGGTAAATACATAAATTTTATCAGTTGATATTGCGGCCACGTTGGTTGAATTCGTAGCACAACTGTACTGACCCTGGTATCCAAGATTTGCTATTGAATAATTCAGGAGCAAGCTAAATGTCTGAACATCATAACACTGAATGTAATCGTATGTTCTGACATACACTGCTTTATCCATGCTGTTGTATCCCCATGTCGGCCAGTTTGAAGCAAGATTTACCCCCTGTGAATAATACCTGGAATCCAGCCTGGTGTAACTGTAATTTACGGAACAGGGTATTACAGGAGAGGTGAATAAATTAAACTGAACATTACTCCCGAAACCGGGATTAGGTATCGTCAGTGAAGTTTTAACCGAAGATTCAAATATTGTGACATATTGTTTTTCCATTCGGTAATGAGCACGATATTTTGATTTATCCCAACTGATCCTCAGACTGTCAATTCCAATCTCTTCAAATTTCAGAACAGGGATGGGTTCATTGACGTTAGAATAGATACCCATGATTCTATTGTTCGTCAGAGAGAGATTAACCGCTACAAGTCCTGTTCCCCCAACGAAACTGCTGTCGATATAAGAAGTGATGTTGGCATTGGTATATACTTTTGAAAAAGGGTGAAGATTTAAAAGTCCTTTTACCTCGTATGAAACAAAGTTATATTGCTCGCATTTTGGCCAGGTTACCTTAAAATATCCGTCAGCGGTTACCGAGATGGTGGCCTTTATTGCTGCACCTATACTTGCATCGATCACCATTGGCCAGTTCTTCACTGCATTATATCCCTCACCTCCGAAGAAGTCAGCGATACTTCCGGAGCCGCTGTTCGTAAAGGCATTCAGTACCAGCTGGTATTTCCCGGCAGAGAAATCTGCAGGCGTAAGGGTGATACGCCCTGTATCGTATTTAACTTCCCATTGCTTGTCTCCAAGAGAAAAAAATCCTCCTGAAAATTTAAGCCCAAAAGTATTTATATTATATGTCAGTGTTGTGGGGCAGTATATTCTTATCGTATCGGATGAAGACGATAATGTAAGGCTCAGATTATGAGTGGAAGGAGGTGGTTCAACATTTACGAAATAGTCTTTTTCGCTCTGATATTCGCAGCCCTGGAGGACAAGCAGACAAAATAAGGGAACCAGTGTCGGTTTTGTATAGTTTTTCATCTTTAAACCATTTAGAGACAGATTACAAAGCCCACCAGCGCCCCGAGATTCTTGTTTAAGGTCTTAGAATCCGGGCTCCCGACCGTTGTATGCATATGGAAAGATTCAGTCGTCACTTTATACGACAGGCCGAGATCTATTGAAATATGTTCATTGATAAATGCACCCAGTCCTCCGCTCAGCTCATACCTGAACAATTTTGATTCACTTGTTGAAGAATAGCCAAAATCCACAGAAGATCCCTTCTTCCATCCCGGACCGGCTCCGGCCTGTAAATAAGTCTTAACTGCAGACTTCCCAAAATAACACCTTACGAAAGGAGTTAAAAAATATGAGGAGGAATGTGCTGTTGTTGATCCGTCCGACGAGCTGGCGTATGTATAGAGAAACTCAAGGCCTGCCGGAACATTATCAATGATAAAGTAACCGGCCCGTGGAGACAATGACAGGGTTCTGTATTTACCTGTCACATTAGAGTTGCTTTGATCGCTGATTGAATTGGTGGTTGATGCGAAATTCAATACATACTGTCCACCGGTCAGAAATTTCCCCTTCTCAGTCTGGGAGTGTAAAACATCACCCGAAAATAAAAGGAGGAATATAAGAATGGATTTGGTTATTGATATTTTCATGTGGTCGTTACATTTTTAAAAACAGTCTGATTTAGTTTTGAGTGTTATAGATAGATTATCAGCGCCACAGAGCCTGTGGATCCTTTTATTGTAGTTTTCCATTGGGAACCCTCGTTGAAAGAATAAGTTGTTGAGCCGTAACCAAAATCAGCATCGAGTCCGAAATGCTTATTCACCAGCAGTTCAATACCTCCTTTGATTTCATAAACCATGATTTTTGATCTATGAGTTGATTGAGGAAAATTACCAAGTTTACTTGTTGACTTGCCAAGGCCTGGTCCTGCTCCGGCCTGAAAATATGGCCTTATCTTGCCATTTATCAGGTAGTACCGCAGGTATGGCACAAAAGAAAGTGATCTTAAAGAAGTAGTTGCTACGCCATCCTCCCCCGGTGTTTTTTTATAGTTAAAAAGAAGCTGTATTCCTGCCGCGAAATTTGGAAAAATGAAATACCCGGCAACCGGTGCAAAACCTATGGTTTTCACATTTTGATTATAGCCACCCGGACTACCAGGAGTTGTGACGGAGATTGAGTTCAGAGCGATCTGACCGGAAAGCATAACTTTGGCGTATTCTTCCTGTGACCTTGTAACCTGACTTATCAATACAAATATTGCAGTCAGTAAAACAGCTTGTGTTCTTTTCATTTAATATATCTTTTTTCCGACAATCAGGATGGTATGGAAGGACACTAAGGTAAAGAAAAAAATGATTGCTGGTACTTTCCACTATAATTCTAGTACTTCATATGCTGTAAGTAGTATTAATCCATCAACAGGTTTAATATCTAGTAGATATTCGATTAACTACACTTCATTTGAAAAGGTTAGGTCAATTTTTGAGAATAAGCATAGTGCAACCTTCCTCTATAATTCCGATGATGAAAGATCGAGAATGATTGTTGCAGATAGCGTTGGGACGATATTGACACGATGGTATCCATCAGAAAATTGTATTAAAGAACAGGACGGAACTGCAACAAAATTATATACCTTTATTGGTGGTGATATATATTCAGCTCCTGTGGTGGCTATAACTAAAAATGATACGACTATCTACTATGATTTGTTAAGGGATAACCTTGGTAACATAACTCATGTTGTTAATAGTACCAATAATCAACTTGTTGCAGAATATAGCTATGATGCATGGGGAAGGATGCGAAATCCTCAGACATGGGTAGATTATGCTCATGATTCAGTGCCTGTTCTTTTTGTTGCAGGAAGAGGTTTTACCAGTCATGAACATTTGCCATGGTTCAATCTCATAAACATGAATGGACGGGTTTATGATCCATTGATTGGCTCATTTCTTAGCCCTGATAATAATGTTCAAGCTCCGAACTTTACTCAGAATTTAAACAGGTATAGTTATTGTGTAAATAATCCACTAAAATACACTGATGAAACTGGCGAAATTTGGAATTTAATCATCGGTGGATTAATTGGAGGGACATTTAATTGGATAACTCATGGCAGCCAGTTTAATGCCAAAGGACTTAAATATTTTGGAGTTGGAGCATTGGCTGGGGCCTTGGGAGCAGGGATTGGAACAGGAATTACTGCAACCATGTCTGGCTCAACTTTCGGAGCTGGATTTATCGGATCACAAAGTGCAATGACTGCTATTTCTACCAGTTTCACTGCAAGTTTCTGGAACGGAGCGGCAATTGGAGGGGCTTCAGGATTCGGTGGAGGATTTGTAACTGGATTTGGAAATGGGCTTGTTGATCGACAAAATTTTGGTCAGGCAATTTGGTCAGGCACTAAAGGTGGATTCTTAGGTGGAGGTTCCGGAGCTCTTCTAGGTGGTTTGGTAGACGGGTCAATAGCATTAATTCATCATAAGGACTTTTGGGATGGAGATATTCGTTTAAGTGATAGATTAGAATTAATTAAACAATCAATTCCAACAAAACAATTACAAGATGCAAAGTTGAGCAGTATCACAATTGGGAAAAATATGGGTAATGCAAATGGAAGGACATTTAGAGGAGGCATTAAATCAGTCCTTCCTGATGGAGAAATTAGTTTTTCTGATAACAAAATCGAATTGTCAAGAGCTACAATAAGAGGGATATGGAAAGGTTCAATTAGAGGTATTGAAACCTTAAACCATGAATTAACACATGCAATAGATTATGCTGATGGAACGTATTCATGGTTCTTTAGAGCATTTGGTGAAAGCACTACTAATATCATTGAATCAAGGATGTTTTTGAACAGCTATATGCGAACAGGAATAAGTGATTATTATGAAAGTTTTCAACATTATCTAAATTCATTTTGGGAATCTTTTCATCATTAAAATAAATGTCATGTTAATTAAATTATTTTTATTTTTTTTTCTGTCAAATATTTACATTTTCTCATTCCATAAAAGTGAGTCTGTAAAGTTAATTATAAATGATACAATTTTCGTTCAACTTAATAAATCGGGGAGAACAGAAATGGCTGAAATAGATATTATTATAAAGAATAATTCAAATATTACTGAAATTTTAAATAAACAAAAAGGCATAGTCGGGATTGGGTCAGTAAGCGGAGAATTTAATCCTAATTATTGCGATGATTTTAATTATAATGGTAATTTTCGAATTTTTATGTTTGATAGTTGTAATAATTCTTTATTAACATCTCCAATCCTATCAGTTGGGGATGTTACCTATTTTACTAATTCAGGTAAATTAAAACACGTCTATTTGGAGGGTGTAGATAATCATCAAAAAATCAAACGCTCGTTAAGTCGGATAAAGAGAAAAAAAGATCACTCAATCATAACTTCATTATCCCCGAATGCTGAAATTAAGTATAAAGCAAATGTTTATTTGGGTGATTTCCAGCTAGAAAAAAATAAATCATATAAACTTCTTTTAGTATATAGTAGCAGTGGATTTCCTGGATTGTCAAATCTCTGCATTGGTTCAAATCAATTGACTTTAATTGCAAAATGAACTGTCAGGGAGCTGTTACACCTATTGCGTAAACAATTTTCAGAAGTTCATTGATCCATCAAGAGGGTATTATCTTATTAGAGACATTATTGCCGGAGTAGTATACTGTGGAATTAACGTCTTAACTCCCAAATAGCTGGACATAATTTGAAAAACAAATTAGGGCTGATTAAATTTGGGAATTACCAACTTCCTGTAACCTGATATTAAGAGAAGAATCTGTTTAAATTTAAACTGAAATTCCGTTCAATATTTTCAATCAAAACGACTCATTTTTCTTCAAAACCTGGCGTAAACCTGGCGCATAAAAAAAGACACTTTTTATAAGTGTCTGATTTTCATTGTGGGCCCAGTTGGGCTCGAACCAACGACCCCCTGATTATGAGTCAGGTGCTACTAACCAGCTGAGCTATGGGCCCAATAAAAACATTCAATCAAAGTGGGCTGCTAACCTCCCGATAGCTATCGGGATGAGCTATGGGCCCAATATTCCGCCAATAAAAACGGATTGCAATATTAGCTATTTGAATGTAATTATGCAAGCACTTGGGAAAAAGAAATAATCGGTCGTCAGAAATATACCTCCATAAATATATTTTCATCCGGGATACCCTTGTTAAGCAAGATGTGATAGACTTCATAAATCATATTGTTATTACCGCAGAGATAAAACAGCATGTCCGGCTTTAAAGGATAAAAAGGTAAAAAATTTGTAACCCTGCCCTTATGTCCTTCCCAGATCTCCTTCGAAGTGCATAAAATATAACGGGTGGCATCATACTCAATCCTTTCATATGCCTCAGATTTATAGCTGACTCCGTGTAAAAGCGTATAATTAATCGCGGGATAAGACCTTACAAAACTATGGAATGGTGAGATCCCTGTTCCGGTTGCAATAAATACCAGATTATGTGTAAACCTGTCAAATGATTCAATTCCAAATGATCCAAAGGGACCATTAACCTGAAGCATGTCGCCTGGTCTGCAGTGCCTCAGCCTTGGAGATACATTGCCTTTCAGAACTTCCCTTACCAGTATCTCCAGATAATTGTCATTCTCCCCACTGTAGACCGAGTATTCACGAAGATCTGACTCACCCTTCAACCCTACTATAATACGCTGTCCTGACTTAAACTGAACATCCCCACGTTCGAGCCTTATAATGAAGGTTTCATCAGTTAAAAACCGTACCTGCGTTATCACATGATACTCTGTGGAGACAGAAGCATCTGTTACTTCCCTTTTTTTATCCACCATTTAAAAAGTTCCATTTATTTCTGAAAATGTTAAACAGAGAGATTATATGAATGTTCAGCAAGCTACGTCTTCAATATACAAATTAGTGGTCATTCAATTATTCCCAAAGTGTTTATCTTTGAAAAATATAGTTGGCAGGCATGTGTTTGAAGACATGTTTTATTTAGAATGATCTGAAATAAATTCTGTTGCTTCGCAGGATCATTGATTTTACAGAATTAAACATAATAAAAAGAATGTCGCACCAGGATGCATCAAAAAAATCAATCTACTTCGCCTTAATGGCAAATCTTGGAATTGCACTTACCAAAACAGTTGCTGCTATTATAACCGGATCGGGAGCAATGCTCGCCGAATCGATCCATTCATATGCCGATTGTGGTAACCAGGGACTATTGTTTCTGGGTTTGAAAGCAATGAAAAAGAAGCCCGACGATAATCATCCTCTAGGATATGGAAACGAAATCTTTTTCTGGTCGTTTGTTGTTGCATTGATCTTATTCAGCATGGGTGGATTATTCTCTGTATATGAGGGTATTCATAAGATAAGTACTCATGAAGGGCTCAACAGACCTGTTGTTGCGATCGTGGTGTTGTTCATGAGCATGATCCTCGAGGCGTCTTCCCTCTATGGCTGTGTTACCCAAATCAACAAAATACGACATAAAGAAACATTCTGGTCGTGGTTTAAAAACAGCAGGAAAAGTGAACTGATTGTTGTTTTAGGTGAGGATGTCGCTGCACTTTTTGGACTAAGCTTTGCTCTTATTGCTATAACCCTTTCAATTGTAACCGGAAACCCGGCATATGATGCATTTGGAAGCATAGGAATCGGCGTTTTACTGATTATCGTCTCAATTTTTCTGGCTGTAAAAGTGAAGAGCCTCCTGATAGGGCAAAGCGCCGATCCGGAAACATCAGCAGCGATAAGAAACTTCATCGAAGCCAGGCCGGAAGTTGAACGGGTACTGAACCTGATAACTCTACAGCTCGGCCCACAGATAATGGTTGCAGTTAAAGCAAAAATGGCCGCCACCGATTCCACAGCTCAACTGATTGAAAATATTAATTTATGTGAAACAGAATTAAAAAAGGCACATCCGGAAATCCTCTGGATCTTTTTTGAACCAGATAACGATGATTAAATAGCACTATAAGGCCGAAGTCGGAAGGCCATGCCGTTCAATTATTGTTCAACACAATTCATAATTTCGCTATAATGCAGAATATTGGGTTTTCCTTCCGGATGCTTGCTGACATTAACCATTGCTTTTGCCAGGTTATCAACCTTCATACTTCTATATTTTTTTGAGGAGCCTGCCAGAATCGGATCAATGATTTTCATAACACCAACAAAAACTTTCTCAGCAAAACGGTACTCTTTCCTTTTTCCAGCAAGTAAGCCGGGTCTAAAATGAAAAGCCCTTCCCGGAAAATATTTCTCAGTTCCATGTTCCATCTCAGCTTTTGTTTTAAGATAAAAATTACCTTTCAAACTCGCACCGGCACTTGAAACATTCAGGATCAGCTTAATACCATTCGCGGAAGCAATTTTAGCAAACTGTATAGGTATATCTCTGTCAATCCGCTGTTGCTCAGCCTGACTGCCGGCCTGCTTTATTGTAGTTCCCATTCCGTTAAAAAGAACGTCACCCCTCACCTCCCCTTCCAGTGCTGCAATATCCTTCATCGGATTAATAATTTCTCTTAGTTTCGGATTAATTATTCCTGTGGATTTTCTTACAAAAATCCTCACTTCCGAAAAATAGTCGTCATTCAATACTTCCCTTAAAATCAGGTTCCCTACCAGTCCGGTAGCTCCTATTATTACAGCTTTCATTTATTGTGTATTGATTTGTTTTGTAATTATTCAAATGGCACGAAAGACTCCTTGTCTCTCTGGCGGAAAGGATCCTGTCGTCTATATATTAAAACACAAAACACTGTTCATTGTTGGTAATTTACCTTAAATTTGAGAAAAAGAAGCATCATGAATTTATTAAAGACTGTCGCATTTCTGGTTATCCTGGCAGGATGTACCTCAAAATCCTCCGAATGGCAAACTCTTTTTAATGGGAAAGATCTAACAGGCTGGGATACGTACCTTGGACCAAAATATGATTCAGTAACCCATAAACGCGATACAATTCCGGTAGGCCTGAATTATGACCCTTCAAAAGTTTTTAGTGTGGTAAAGATGGGAGATGAAAATGTCATTCGCATTTCAGGTGAAGGTTTCGGAGGTATATCAACGGTTCAGGAATTTGAAAATTATCATCTTCAGCTTCAGTTCAAATGGGGTGAATTAAAATGGGCACCCAGGAAAAAGGCAAAAAGAGACAGCGGGATAATGTATGATGCAGTTGGCCCTCATGGGGCAGATGGCGGTAACTGGATGCGGTCACACGAATTCCAGATAGAGGAAGGTGATTGTGGCGATTACTGGGCATGTGCCGGTGCAATTGCGGATGTAATGTCAAACCAGAACACCGATTCTACATATACCTATGATGTGACAGGCGTATTGCGTACTTTCTCGACAAAAAGTTCTATTGGCCGGTATTGTATAAAATCAACTGATAGTGAAAAACCCGAAGGGGAATGGAACACTGTCGATTTATATTCATTTGGAGGTACAAGTATTCATATGATGAACGGAGTAGTCAACATGATGCTGCTCAATTCAAGACAGATTGATGGTGATAAGGAAATTCCGCTAACGAAAGGCAAAATTCAGATCCAGTCAGAAGGATCGGAAGTTTTCTACAGGAATATAAAAATCACTACAATAGATAAAATCCCTGACGAGATCCTGAAAAAATAAGTGCCCATTATTTTTTTCTGGCACTCCACAGAAGCTTAAACTGAGTACACGTATTTGCGTCTACGACCACATCAGCTTTCCAGTACTCATAATCCGTCTGATCTTTAACACTCAGAGTATACGAATGTGTTTTTTTGTTTCCCAGATCCTCTTCGACAGTGATTGATCCATTCTGGCTGCATACCGGAGCGCTTGCCCAATATACACTTGCTGCCGAGGAACCGATGACCTCTCCATTCAGATAAAAAGTCAATGCCGTGGCACCATCGGCTAAAAGACCATCGGAAGCAGTCTGGTCGTACCAGAAAACAACTGCTCCCAGGAACTGGCAGCTCCCATCGTCCTTCTCCGCAGCCGGATCGTAGTTCTGGCTGTCTTTATCTGTGCAGCCCCTGATCTTATCTTTTTTGCAGCTATTAGTAAATGAAACGCTTGCAATAAGGACGAAAGTGAATAACATTGAAATTTTTTTCATAAAATCGTTTTCCTATTTAACAAAACTTATGCCACATCGGTTCTTAGCAAGCTAAGAATTCTTATTCAATAAACGAAAAACGTTAAATCAAATCCATTGAATGACTGCTGAAAAATGAGCCCCTGTCTTTTTAAACTTATTGACAGATCACTTGTTTATTTGTGATACATCATAGACCGGATCTCAATTTTGAAGACTTAAACTTATGATCACTGTTAATCAAAAAGATTTAGTTATCTGCCAACATAGCAATATATTGCATCGGATAAACCTGAACTTATTCGTGATTATTTTCATCGGATTTACAATTTTGTTTGCATGCAAAAAATCAGATTTTCTTCTTCAGCCTGTGAGCTCTTCCAAATCAAATATTCATTTTAATAACCTGATAAGTGAAAACGACTCTGTTAACCAGCTTGATCTTGAAAACGTTTACAATGGAGGCGGAGTAGGCATAGGAGATTTTAACAACGATGGTTTACCCGATATCTTTTTTACAGGAAACATGGTGCCGTGTAAAATGTACCTGAATGAGGGCAATTTTAAATTTAAGGATGTAACCGGCGAGGCAAAAGTTGAAGGGCAAGGCAAATGGTGCAGAGGTGTAGCCATTGTAGATATAAATTCTGATGGTCTGCCTGATATCTATGTGAGCGCAACCTTGAAGAAAAAGCCTTCTGCCAGAATAAATATGTTATACATTAACCAGGGCCTGGACCAAAATAATATCCCGGTCTTTAAGGAAGATGCAGCCGGATACGGTTTGGCTGACGATTCACATACAACACAGGCTAATTTTTTTGATTATGATAATGATGGGGATCTGGATGTCTATCTGGTTGTTAATGAGATCAGCCAACGGATTTCCCCGTATCTTTTTCACCCTGTCTTAAAAAATGGCCTTAACACGAGTACGGGCAAGCTTTTTAGAAATGATTGGAATGAAAAATTAAATCACCCCGTATTTACCGATGTTTCAAAAGAAGCCGGTATACAAACCGAAGGATACAGTCATTCTGCAATCATCACTGATATAAACCGAGATGGCTGGGAGGATATTTTTATTGGAAACGATTTTCTTACAAATGATCTTCTATGGATAAACAACAGGAATGGGACATTCACTGATAAGCTCAACACCTATTTTAAACATACTTCTGCTAATTCGATGGGTAACGATATCGAAGACGTTAATAATGACGGGCTCATGGATGTTCTTTCTCTCGATATGAATCCGGAAGATAATTACAGGAAAAAAATGATGCTTCCTTCAAACAGCTACCAGCAATACCAGAATACTGATCTGTATGGATATAGTTATCAGTATATCCGGAATACTCTTCAGATAAACCAGGGTTTGCGGGTTGGACAGAATGACTCAATCGGTCCTCCGGTATTCAGCGAGATAGGTTACTACGCAGGAATAGCGGCAACCGACTGGAGCTGGACACCCATACTCACAGATATTGATAATGACGGATACAGGGATCTGATTATATGTAATGGTTTTCCGAAGGATATAACCGATCACGATTTCACGATGTTCAGAAATAAAGCCTTCCTTGTGTCTTCCAAGGAACAGATCCTTACACAGGTTCCTGTGGTGAAATTGCACAATTATGCTTTCAGAAATAATGGCGATCTTACCTTTAGTGATGTATCTCAAAAGTGGGGAATGATTACACCAACCTTCTCAAATGGAGCGGCTTATGCTGATCTTGATAGCGATGGTGACCTCGATCTGATCATTAACAATATAAATGATGAAGCTTCTGTTTACAGGAATTATTCAAGGGAAAAAAATACAAATAATAGCCACTATTTAAGAATAGACCTTAAGGGAACTCCCCGGAACAGACATGGATTTGGAACATTTATCGAAATTTTTTATGATAAGGGGAAGAAACAGGTTTGGGAAAATACTCCATACCGCGGTTATATCTCTACCATAGAGGATATCGGACATTTTGGACTGGGCGAAACCACTATTGTAGATTCTGTCATTATAAGCTGGCAGAATGGGAATAAACAAATACTCAGAAATATTGCTGCCGATCAGACCATCAGTGTGGATATCGCCAATTCTTTACCTACTCCTCCCGCAACAGAAGTAAATAAGAATACTAACTCTCTGTTTACTGAAATTACCCGGTCTGTTAATGTTAATTATGTGGATAAGGCAAACGACTTTGTGGATTTCAATATACAAAAACTGCTCCCCCATAAATTCTCTGAATACGGACCAGCTCTTGCATCGGGCGATATAGATAAAAACGGATTGGACGATATAATCTGTGGAGCGTCATCATCTTACAGTGCTCAGATATTCCTGCAGCAACCAAATGGCACGTTTATTCAAAAACCACTTCTGCCCGGAAATATCGCTGATAAAAAAACATGGGATGACACCGGAATTCTGCTTTTCGATGCCGATCAGGATGGTGATGAGGATCTTTATATAGCATCGGGCGGATTTGAAAACGAGAAGAATAGTCCTGCATACCAGGATCATTTTTATGTAAATGACGGAAAGGGCAATTTTACGGAACAGCTTAATGCAATTCCTGAAAATTTTACAAGCAAGTTCTGCGTTCGTGCCGCTGATTATGAAAAGGATGGCGATCTTGATCTTTTTATTGCCGGAAGGGTTGATCCCTGGAATTATCCTAAACCCGTTACCAGCATAATCTTACGCAACGATTCAAAACACGGACAAATACGATTTACCGATGTAACAAAAAGTGTCGCAGGAAGCTTGATCAACATCGGTCTGATATGCGACGCACTATTCACCGATTTCGATAATGACGGCTGGGTCGACCTGGTGCTCACCGGGGAATGGATGCCTCTCACTGTGTTGAAAAACGTGAATGGGACCTTTACAAATATAACTCCTGATACAGGAGTAACAAAAGAAACCGGTTGGTGGAATACCATTACATCGGGTGATTATGACAATGATGGCGACATAGATTATATAGCCGGCAACGTGGGTTTAAATTCCTTTTACACTGCCAGTGATAAATATCCTGTTGAGGTTTATGCCGCCGATTTTGACAATAACGGAAGCTTTGATGCATTCCCTTCAATATGGCTTCCTACAAGTCAGCAGGATACTTCAATGAAGCAATATCCTGTTCACCAGCGTGATGATATAGTTAAGCAGATGATAGGTATGCGCTCGAAATTTCAGAATTATAAATCATTTGCACAAGCAACAATCGATAAGCTGTTCTCACCGGAACAAATGAAAAAAGCGTTGATAACGAAAGCCACAAATTTCAAATCCTCGTATTTCAGAAATGATGGCAACGGCTATTTTACCTTGATACCCCTTCCCATGCAGGCGCAGATATCTGTTCTGAATGGAATGGTTACAGATGATTTTGACGGAGATGGAAATCTTGATGTCTTGATTAATGGAAATGACTGGAGCACAGAGGTTTCTGTTGGCAGGTACGATGCGCTCAATGGCTTGCTGCTTAAAGGAGACGGCAAAGGTAACTTTACCCCACTAACAATTACCGAAAGTGGAATTTATATTCCGGGCAACGGAAAAGCGCTGGTAAATCTGAGGGGAACAAAAAACAGATACCTTGTTGCCGCGTCACAAAACCGTGGTGCTTTAAAAATATATGAACTGATGAAAAATTCAAATCCCGTATCTTTGCTGCCCGATGATACCAGTGCTGAATTGACATATAAAGACGGGTCTTCGCGGAAACTGGAGTTTTATTATGGAAGCTCATTTCTATCCCAATCTTCAAGGTTTATGAACTTAGCTGACAATATAAGTTCGGTTGTGATATATAACACGGGCGGCAAAACAAGAAAAGTGAAATAATCTGATTGAAATATTATCTCTTCATCCATGAGAAACCTTACAAATTCTTTACTCCTGAAATCGATCAGCTTTATTCTGGTCATCCTTCTACTTTCTTTCAGCAGCTGTAAGACAGCAAAAAAAATATCACCTGAAATAGCTGCTGCTGATGTCATTCATCAGAATGAGGACCAGCTTACCGAGGTAATTATATATGACGTTTTTTCTCCTCCTGTAGCCAGCAGACTTTATGTTTACGCGTCACTGGCAACCTACGAGGCAATGCGTTTCAGTAAAGAAGGAGAATCTTCATTAACTGAAAAACTAAAGGGTTTTGGTCCGATGCCTCAGCCCGAAAAAAACAAAAAATATGACTATACTCTTGCTGCCAGCAAAGCCTTTTTCAATGTGGTACACAATGTTAAGGTCTTTTCTATCGATTCTCTTAAACGGTATGAAGACAATCTATTCGGAAGGTTTAAGGAAAAGCTGGATGATTCAGTGTATAACAGATCAGCAGCTTTTGGTGATTCTGTAGCAAAGGTTATACTCTCACGGGCAGAAACTGACGGTTATAACGCTTCAAGAGGAAAAAAGAAATTCATAGGTAGCAATGATCCGGGCAAATGGAGAACGACACCCCCCGATTACCTCGATGGAATAGAATGGTGCTGGAACACAATGAAACCGATGATAATGGATTCTGCTTCTCAGTTTAAGCCAACAAAACCACCTGTTTTCAGCATGGACACTTCAACTCTGTTTTATAAAAGCGTGAGGGAAGTTTACAACATAAACAAGAATCTCACTCAGGAACAGATGGACATTGCAAATTATTGGGATGATAACCCACTGGTAATGATGCACTCAGGACATATGATGTTTGCCAACAAGAAAATTACTCCTGCTGGCCACTGGATGGGGATCTGTGCTATCGCTTCAAAACAGACGGGTGCCGATCCGGTTAAGATATCCAAAGCGTATGCCTTAACCTCAATTGCCTTATATGAAGCGTTTATCTCCTGCTGGGATGAAAAATACCGTAGCAGCTACATCAGACCGGTAACAGTTATAAATGAAACCTTTGACAATACCTGGCTGCCATACCTTCAGACACCTCCTTTTCCGGAGTATGCAAGCGGACACAGCACAATAACTGGCGCAGCTTCAGTAGTTTTAACTTCAGTTTTTGGTGAGAACTTTGCATTTCAGGACACCAGCGACCTGCGTTATATTGGCATGCAACGCCATTTCAATTCATTTGCTGAAGCTGCGGCAGAAGCCTCAATAAGCAGGGTATACGGCGGAATCCATTACCAATTCAGCGTTGATACCGGAGCAGTGAGAGGCAGGATGCTTGGAAAATTTATCGTTCGAAAACTTGTTGAATAGATCCTTTAAGTCTATTTGCTATCCATCCAGGGAACAAGAGCTGAAGGATAAAAATCAATATCCATTGCTTTAAATCTTTCACCATGTCTCCCCAATCTGATTTTATATTCATCCCATTTCCTTTCAGTTGATGGGGTCCATCCGATTTCAGCATAACCCGGTAAACGGGGAAAGATCACCAAAGAAAACCTGTTTAATTTGGGATTAAGATATGTAATTAAATTATATTTCCTGTGTATTCAAACAATGCTTTAAAACAACTGTTACTGTTTCGAGCACTAACCTATTCTTGCTGGAATAAAAATTTAACATTAAGATGAACAGAAGCATTAAGTTCTCTGAGAAATCAATTGATCCGGATCCCTTTATCCAGTTCGGAAACTGGTATGAAGAACATTTAGCTTCGGGTTGTGAGATACCGGAATCAGTAAGTCTGGGCACCGCATCCAAAGAAGGAAATGTTTCAGTAAGAACAGTTCTTTTAAAGGAGTTTGATGAAAATGGATTTGTCTTTTTCACGAATTTTAAGAGCAAAAAGGGCCGTCAGCTTATTTCCAATCCAAACGCCGCCCTCCTGTTCTACTGGACTGAATCTGGCCGCCAGGTGAGGATCGAAGGAATGACAGAAAAGATTTCTTCTCAGGATTCTGAAAAGTATTTTAAAACACGACCGAAGGAAAGCCAGTTATCATCATGGGCAAGCGAACAGACCAATGTGATTCCCGACAGACAATACCTGGAAAACAGATTTCTGTTTTATAAAAGCCTGTATCATGAAAAGCCCGTTAAGAAACCTGAACACTGGGGAGGAATCCGACTTATCCCTGACTGGTTCGAATTCTGGCAGAATGGAGAATTCAGGCTTCATGACCGGTTGACATATACAAGAAAAAAGGACGATTGGGTTATCGAACGCCTGGCTCCCTGATTATACAAGGTCGCATGCATCGGGGGGCATCCAGTGTGCATCTTCCCCATCCCATTTTATGTTGCAGCCAATAGGATTTGTAACAGGAATCGAAATAGGTTTTCCGCTTGTAAGTTCATCAAGAGCCCGATCGAGATCATTTACTTTCATTCTGGTCGTATCGCGCGGGCTATCGACACCACGTCCGGTATAAACAAGTTTCCTTTCCTCATTGAAGACAAAAAAATGCGGAGTGCGTAATGCACCATATGCTTTTACTATTTCCTGCTGCTTATCGTAGAGATACAGCCATGGGAACTTATTCCTGTTCATCCTTTCAACCATTTCTGAAAATGAATCTTCCGGGTGAGTGTTCTCGCTGTTTGAATTTATCCCAACAAACCCTACGCCTTTTTTATTGAACTTTTCAACGGTAGCTCTTGTGATTTCATCTGATCCTATCACATAAGGGCAATGATTACAGGTAAAAAATATTACCAGGTATTTAAATTTATCAAAATCCGAAAGACTGTATTCTTTGCCTTCCGTTGAGGATAGTCTGAAATCCGGAGCCTTCTCTCCCGGTTCTAATGTAAATGCCATTTAGTTAAGTTTAATTTTAATACCATTAACATTAATAGGGGGGATTTGTTCTGTGAAGCTAAACCGCCTATCCATATCTAAGACCTTACACAGATGTTCACGGAGAAAATCTCACATCGTTCCTATTTGTTTGCAATTCATAGCTAACCAGATGCCGTGTGAAAGATGTTTTTCTCTGTGTAAGTTTTTGTTTTTTTCACTACGTTTGAATACGATTCTCTAAGACCTGACCGATGAGCCCATTATTACTTTTCATAATAATACTTCTTTATTTCTCACTGCTGATGATCATATCTGGAATAGCGTCGAGACATGTTCACGACTCCACCTTTTTCGACGGCGACAGGGCTTCTCCCTGGTTCCTTGTATCGTTCGGAATGATTGGATCTGGCATCTCTGCCGTCTCGCTGGTTTCAATACCTGGAAATGTTGGAAATAACAATCTTTACTTTTTTCAGTTCATTCTTGGCACAATTGTCGGATATCTGTTTATTGCATTTGTCCTTACTCCTATCTATTACCGATTGAAGCTCGTCTCAATTTACACTTATCTGAACATCAGGTTTGGAAATGTTACTTATAAGACCGGTTCTCTCTTTTTCCTTGTTTCACAATCGTTCGGTGCAGCACTCCGGCTATTACTCTCGATAAAAATACTTCAGTATGCATTTTTCGATGCCTTGCATATACCTTATTTTATAACAATAATCGCAGTCCTTGTTCTTATATGGCTTTATACCAACAAGTCGGGTATAAAAACAATTGTCTGGACTGATGCGTTGCAGTCGCTGTTTCTTATAACTGTGATCATAATTTCAGTTGTGACGATCAAGAACTCCCTGGGCTTCTCTTTCAGCGAAATGGTAAAGACAATTGCACATCATCCTTACGCGAAAGTCTTTGACTGGGATTTTCATTCAGGTTCCAATTTCTTCAAACAGTTTGTTTCCGGCTTGCTTATAACCGTAGCCCTTGTCGGTCTCGATCAGAGCATGATGCAAAAGACGCTTACCGTTAGCAACGCCCGGGATGCAAAGAAAAATGTGCTTACATTCAGCTTTTTCATTGCCTTCGCACAGACGCTGTTCCTGGGTCTCGGAATACTGATATATCTATATTCTGAAAGACATGGGATCAGTCTGGTCAAACAAAACGGAAATTTTATAAATACCGATGATCTGTACCCGCTGCTTACTCTGAATTATTTTGGGAAAATAGGGGCTATTGCCTTTCTGATTGGTGTTATCGCATCCACATTTGCAAGTATTGATTCGTGTATTGCCGCACTCACCACAGCATTCAGCTATGATTTTATGGATATCGAAAATCAACCTGCCGGCGACAGGAAGAAAATTAAAAACCGTGTGCTTTTTGGAGTAAACGTTGTGATGTTTATTATAGTAATGTCTTTCTGGAGCAGCAAGGGTGCAATCATCAATACAATATTCAAAATTGCAGGCTATACCTATGGTCCTATCCTGGGATTATATCTTACCGTTTGATCAGTGTCTCAAAGCATTTGAGGGGAAATGCAAAGAAGTGTATATTCTTGAATCAGAAGATGTAATCGTCGGTTTTGTTATACTGCAGGTATGCGGAACATTCTCGGGATATATTCAGACAATCTGCATTGGAAAAGACTACCGGGGAAAGGGTTTAGGCAGGAAGCTTCTTTTGTTTTGCGAGGAACGGATACTAAAGTTTTCGCCAAATATTTTTATCTGTGTTTCTTCATTTAATAAAGGAGCACTAAAGCTTTATACTGATTTTGGTTTTAAGCTTATAGGTGAAATGGAGAATTTCGTAAAAGAAGGTTTTTCTGAGTTCCTTCTCCGCAAAACAGTAGGTCCAAGGATAGGATATAAGGGGAATGAATTTATGTAACTTTGTGAAAATACTAATTTTATGCGTAAACATCTGCTTCTCTCATTGATCTTTCTGGTTGGCTTAGTTTTAATATCTAAGGGACAGTCGTCTGTTCAGGAAAAAGCTAAGAGCATTCTTAAAATCCGTATTGACAGTATACTTAACACCAAAGTCAATCACGATGAAATACCCGGAGCTGTAATAGAAATAATGAAAGACGGTCAGATTATCTATGAACAATCATACGGATATGCTGCCAGGTATGATTATGATCAAAAACCTCTCTCTGTCCCTGAGAAAATGACCACAGGACACCTCTTTGATATCGCATCGCTTACAAAAGTAATTGGGACAACAACTTCTATTATGATTCTGGCCGACCGCGGACTGATCAATGTCGACGACCGGGTTTCAAAATATATTGATGCTTTTGCTGCACCCGAAAAGAAAGAAATTACTATCCGTCATCTGCTTACCCATACTGCAGGATTATATGAGTGGTATCCCCTATACTATCGCGCATCAGATAAAACAGAATCCTACAGGGTGATTGGTGAACTTCCATTAATGTTTCCCGTAGGCCAGCAGAGACGATATAGCGATCTTGGCTTTGTGATTCTTGGCGAGATTATTGAAAGAGTATCGGGAATGCCGTTAGATAAGTTTGAGGAACAAAATATTTTCCTTCCACTGCATATGTCAAACACCACTTTTAACCCCTTATCGCGAGGTGTTTTTAAAAATATTGCTGCCACTTCGCATGGTAATCCTTATGAGAAACGAATGGTTTATGATTCGACGCTTGGTTTTAAAATTAAGGAAATTGATCCTGCGAAATGGAACGGCTGGCGTACCTACACGCTGCAAGGAGAAGTAAATGACGGAAATGCCTGGTATGCAAATGGCGGGATCTCCGGTGCTGCAGGGCTGTTTTCAACTGTTGAGGATCTTCAGTTACTTGTTGATATGCTTCTCAACAAGGGGATGGTGGATTCCCATCAGTTTATTTCGGAAAAAACAATTAATTCATTTTTAAAAAAGGACAATTTTAATAATGGACTCGGATGGATGATGGACCCCGAAAATTCCTTTATGAAAAATGGTCCGGATGGAACATTTGGCCATACTGGATTTACAGGAACCAGTATAGCTGTGGTTCCAAAAGAGAAATTATCTGTTATTCTTCTGATTAACAGGCAGAATACGGGCCTCCTCAGCAATGGTGAATATTATAATGTGAGCCCCATCCGGTTGCAGGTCTTTAATGCCGTTATGAATTATCAGAAACAGCTTAAAGGGAACTAAAATTTCCTTCCCGGTTGATTATAAAAGAAGTGCCTTTAAATATTTTGTGCCGGAGAGAAACAATGCCAGGCCTATCCCATTATATACAATTGACAGATATTGCTTTGGGAGTGATGAATGGCGCAGTGTAATTCCAAGTGAAACCATGAAAAGTACAACTATATAGCTTTTCCAGGTCATGAAGGAAAAAATACACTTCTTTTCAATCATCGGTAACAATCTCTCAAGGTTTTTACCGGCTATCTTACTAAACCCATATACATGTATTGGCAAGGCAACACTAAAACCGATTACATAGAAAGCAATCTGTTTCTTAACCATTAACACCGATAACCATGAGACCGCATAACTGATAAGCATCACCCCTACTCCGCACCACATCAGCCCGGCAAGAAGGATCAGGGTTTTTTTATCCACTGAAGGTGTGAACGTCCGTAATTTCATTGTCTTATTCAGTGTTTGCAAGTCTGAAAGGTTGAATATCAATCGTAACCCAAACACCTCCTGTTATATATGGTTCTGTTTTTAATTGTTCGTCAAGACTCTTCCGGTCAGGATATTCATATACAATCATTGATCCGGTCATTGAACCGCTCTCATTAAGTATGGCTCCTCCAAATAATAGCTCTCCCGTTTTTTTAAGTATCCCAATTCTGCTCAAATGTTCCGGTCTTACTTTCAATCTGCGCTCAGGAGCACCCAGATCCGTTCCGTCGTAAGCTGTTAGTAAAAATTGCATCTTCTTAATTTTTTAAATGAGATTAAGGTTGAGGTTGAGGTTAAGGTTGAGAGTCTCAACCTTAACCTCAACCTTAACCTTAGAAGATACAAATCTAGATAATTTCTTAAGTCTGAAAAATAGAATTCATTGTTTATCTTTGTTCTCTCTATTGATAATATATTCAGATTGGAACCTGCCTCATGTTGAATATCAAAAATCTTTACAATTTTTTCGGTTTTTTCAGAGATTTGAAAAGAAAAGACCACAAACCGGTATTCGGGGCACATGACATATTCAAATATATTGGTCCGGGACTCCTCGTCACGGTCGGTTTCATTGACCCTGGAAACTGGGCGGCTAACATTGCAACAGGATCGCAATTTGGTTACACCCTTTTATGGGTTATCTCCCTTTCTACTATAATGCTGATTGTCTTACAGCACAACGTTGCACATCTGGGGATTGCAACCGGTTTGTGTCTTTCAGAGGCTGCAATGATCTATCTGAAGCCGTGGATTTCAAAATCTGTTCTGTCATTCGCGGTTCTTGCTTCAATTTCAACGTCATTGGCAGAAATACTCGGCGGCGCTATCGCGTTGAATATGCTTTTTAATATTCCGATGAAATTAGGAGCAATACTTGTAACGATCTTCGTATTGATTTTGCTTTTTACAAATTCATATCAGAAAATTGAAAGGTGGATCATCGGTTTTGTTTCAATTATCGGTCTTTCTTTTTTATATGAACTGTTCCTGGTAAAAATCGATTGGGTTGCAGCCGGAATAGCATGGGTTAAACCAACATTTCCGGAAGGTTCCATATTATTAATAATGAGCGTTATGGGTGCAGTAGTTATGCCACACAACCTTTTTCTTCATTCTGAAATAATTCAAAGCCGTCAATGGAATCTTGAAGACGAAAAGGTAATAAAACGTCAGTTAAAATTTGAATTTGCAGATACCCTCTTTTCGATGATTGTCGGGTGGGCAATAAACAGTGCAATGATCCTTCTGGCTGCTGCAACGTTTTTTTCATCCGGGACAATTGTAAATGAAATCCAGCAGGCAAATAAGCTTCTGGAGCCGCTTCTCGGATCTAATGCTACTCTGGTTTTTGCAGCTGCTCTCCTGCTGGCTGGTATCGCCTCAACAATTACTTCGGGAATGGCTGGGGGATCAATCGTCTCGGGAATGAATAAGGAGCCTTACAACATTAAAGATAATCATTCAAAATTTGGCGTTATTTTATCCCTTGTTGGTGCTCTGATTCTGATATTCTTTATCAGTAATCCCTTTAAAGGTCTTATATTATCACAAGTATTTCTTAGCATTCAGCTTCCCTTTACTATTGCTATTCAGGTATACCTTACCTCATCAAAAAAAGTAATGGGCAAATATGCAAACAGTCGTTTTCTGATTGGACTTTTGATATTTATTTCAGGTATTGTTACTTTGCTGAACTTTAAACTATTATATGACTTTTTAAAAGGTTTGTAAGATTAAATAATTATGCCAGACAAAAAATATAAAACAGGGTTGGTACTTAGCGGCGGTGGTGCGAGAGGATTTGCGCATCTGGGAGTCATACAGGCTTTAAATGATGCGGGTGTAGTTCCTGATGTTATATCAGGCACAAGTGCAGGAGCTATAGTCGGTGTTTTGTATGCCGACGGTTACTCTCCAAGGGAAATCCTGAAATTATTGAACTGGGCCAGCCGTTTTGATTTTATGCGTCCTGCATTACCCAGAGAAGGCCTGCTTCAGATTAATGGCATAGTAAAAATATTAAAGGCAAACCTCCGGTCAAAAACATTTGATGAGCTCAAAATTCCACTATTTGTTTCGGCTACAGACCTGAATCATGGGAAATCAGTATATTTTTACCAGGGCGACCTGTTGAAACCGGTATTGGCCTCTGCAAGTATCCCGGTCCTTTTTCAGCCGGTAATTATTGATAATATCTCATATGTAGATGGAGGTGTTCTCGATAATCTGCCCATAAAGCCCATTGAAAACAGCTGTCAGATGATTATAGGATCATTCGTCAATCCGATTGGTTACACCGAAAAAGTAAGCGGTTTGATAAACATTGCGGAAAGGACATTTTTGCTTAGTATGTCAAAAGATGTAATTGAAAAAGCAAAGAAATTTGATCTTTTTATCGCGCCACCTGAATTAAGGAATTACGGGATTCTCGATCCTGAAAAATCGCAGGAGATATTTGACCTTGGCTATTTTGCCACAAAAGAAAAACTGAATGATATCGACAAAGAAGTGTTGCTCGGCTTGAAACTGGCTTAGTGTTCTATTTCTTTACAAGAGAATAAAGCATCTTGATTTCTGCTTCATAAAGAGACTCGTCAGGTGTCTCAAGTATAAGTGGGAGGTTGTCGAACCGGTTGTCATTCATCAGCATACTGAACATATCGGTTCCGAGGAATCCCTTTCCTATACTATCGTGCCGGTCTACTTTTGTTCCCAACTCTTTCTTTGTATCATTTATATGGAGTCCCCACAGGTATTTGAATCCAACTATTCGGTCAAACTGGCTGAATGTGTTTGAAAACCCTTCCTGTGTCTTTATGTTGTAACCCGAAACATAGGCATGACAGGTATCAATACATACACCGACTCTCGATTTATCGTCAACTTTATCAATTATGAATTTCAGCTGTTCAAACTTATAGCCCATATTTGAACCTTGTCCGGCTGTATTTTCTATTACTGCCGTAACACCCTTGGTTTTATCGAGTGCAATGTTAATTGACTCTGCAATTCTATCCATACATTCTTCTTCAGATATTAGATTCAGATGACTGCCGGGATGGAAATTCAGCCGGTCGAGACCAAGTTGCTGACATCGCGACATTTCATCGGTAAATGCTGTTCTTGATTTTTGCAGGAGATCTTTATCGGGATGCCCCAGATTAATCAGATAACTGTCGTGAGGCAGGATCTGAAATGGCTTATAATTATATTTCTCGCAATTTTCTTTGAATGCTTTTATCGTTGCAATCGTTAAGGGATTTGCAACCCATTGTCTTTGGTTTTTTGTAAAGAGACCGAAAGCCTTTGCTCCTATTTCATAAGCATTCAACGGTGCGTTCTCAACACCTCCTGCTGCGCTTACATGTGCACCTACATACTTCATATTAATTATAATAACAGGGTTTGGAAAGATTTTTTACAGAGTGATTTACCATTTATCTTTATCTCTGAACAAGATAACAAAAACTATTATCTTATGTTTATATTATAAATTTGAAATATTATAATGATATTGTTAATTTTGTACCGAAAACCTTTTAAACACAATAAGATAAATGGCAGATCTATCAAATAGCCCCTCAAATCAGGGAACGAAGAATAACAATCCTTCTGGAATGGTCATCACAGCAATCGTGCTGGGAGTGGCTCTTATTTTGCTTGTTTATCTGTACTTTGATAAAAGAAGCAAAATGCAGGAAATGGAGACTGTACTTACACAGGAAAAAGACTCTCTCGCCAATGAACTCAGGCATATGGCTGTTGCGTATGATACTCTGAAAACAAATAACGATACACTCAATGCTGGTTTGGAGAAACAAAAAAATAAAATTGTACAGCTGCTATCCATTAATGCATCAAACGTACAACTTATAAAGAAATACAGGAGCGAGATTACAACTATGAGAGATATAATGAAAAGTTATATCGTTCAGATTGACTCTCTTAATACCAGAAATAAATTTCTAGCTTCAGAAAATACTGAGATCAAAAGCCAGATATCGCAGGTAAGAAGCACAAATACCGAACTCTCAAAAGTAAAAGAAGAGCTCAGTTCAAAGGTTGAGGTTGCTTCAATCATCCAGGCAAAGAATATTACTGCCGTTTCATTGAATAAAAAGAGAAAAGAAACAACAAGGATCAACCTGCTTGACAAGCTCAGGATCTGCTTCACGCTTCGTGAAAACCCGTTAGCACAGTCAGGACAAAAGGATGTATATATGAGAGTTGTAAGACCTGATTCTCTTGTTGTGACAAGCAGTCCCGATAATCTTTTTGAATATAAAGGGAACAAAATAATTTACTCGGCAACACGGCAGGTTGATTATATGAATCAGGATATTGAAGTGTGTATCTTCCTTGATAATAAAGGGGATTTTGTAATAGGCAACTACAGTGTGGAACTATATCTTGATGACAATATAATCGGCCGTACAAATTTTATGCTCTCAAAAAAATAATCATTCAGACATCATAAACTCGGAAATTATATTATCCGATATTAACTTTCCCTGGTTTGTAAGAACCAGGGAATTTTTTTCGAGTTTCATCATACCATAATTGCGGTATTTTCCTGAAAGATTCACTACATAATCATAGCCTTCTTTCTCAAACATCTTTTCAACGTAGTCAAGATCAATGCCCCACATTGTTCTTAGTGATGTCATTATATATTCATTGAACCGCGTTTTTACATCGAGGTCTTCTCTCTCAAAATATGGCTTCCCTTTGTTTACGGCTTTTATATATCCCTTCAGATCGCGAACATTCCATTGTCGTGAGTAACCGTTAAAAGAATGAGCAGAGGGACCGAGGCCAAGATAATTCACCTGCTTCCAATAATTTGAATTATGAATAGAAAAGAATCCGGGCTTACCAAAATTTGAGATTTCATATTGTACAAACCCCGCATTCTCAGCTTTGTTAATAAGTGTATTAAATTGTGCAGCACTGTCATTTTCATCAATTTCCGTAATCTCTCCTTTTTTCAGCATCTTTCCAAATACTGTCCCCTGCTCTATAGTAAGATGATATGCCGACAGATGTTTAATATCAAATGTAAAAGAGAAATCGAGATTTGATTCCCAGTCTTTCATTGTCATGCCGGGTATGCCATAGATCAGATCAATAGTCACATTTTTAAATCCTGTACTCAGGGTGTTCTTAAGCGCCAAAACAGCCTGTGCAGCATCGTGACGCCTGTTCAACATCTTCAGATCAGTATCCCGCCACGACTGTATTCCCAGGCTTATCCTATTGATATTAAGCGATTTGATATTACTCAGGTACTCAGGATTTACATCATCGGGATTCAACTCTATTGTGATTTCGCAATCATTGCTTATATTGAAGTTCTTAGTTATATTGGAGAGTATACGTTCAATTTCCTGAATAGAAAACACCGATGGCGTGCCTCCGCCAAAATAAATTGTTGTTACTGTTTCATTTTTGAGATAATCTTTTCTTTGCGCTGTTTCTTTTAACAATGCATCGATAAAAGAAGAACTGTCCTTAACAGAAACTATATGATAAAAATCGCAGTAAAAACAAAGCTTTTTACAAAACGGAACGTGGATGTAAATTCCTGCCATCTTTATGAATATTAAACTATACCCCGACACAAAGTTACTAAAACTACTGATGTCTGGTCATCGTCTGTTTGCTATTTAAAAAGATTGCGGGCCAGCAGTTTATTAGCTAAGTTTGCATTAAATAATCAATAATGATAAAGACTTACAAATTCTCAATTCTTGTTGCACTTGTAATATTGTATCTCAGTCTTGCTAACGCGCATACATTTGACAAAGTAGCTGTATTCAATATCCCCTATATTGATAAGATTGTTCATTTTGGGATGTATTTTGGTCTTATGTTTATGATTATTATTGAGAACAGGAAATCGACAAGAAGTGTAAAAGATTTATTTACCCTCAGCCTGATACCACTCTCCTATGGAATAATAATTGAAATATTGCAGTCAGTCCTCACAGTTACCCGGAGCGGTAGTTTTTTTGATGTTATTGCAGATCTTACCGGAATTCTTGTATCGATTATGATTTTTATCATCATTAAACCTCTCAATAAAGAGATTTTCAAGCAGATATAAATTCAGGGTTGATAGATTTTTCCACAAGCTCTTTGATGCTCATCTTGCTGAAAAGATTAATCAATTCCTTCCGTGGCTTTTCGTAATCATCATGCAGGGCGCAATGAGTTTCGATACCGTTGCCGTCGCATGATCCATTTCGCATAATACACTTTGTGAATGTGTCGTTTCCGTCAATGCAATTTACAATATCAATCAGTGTAAATTTCCCCGGGTCCTTCAAAAATCCAAATCCTCCGTGAGGTCCTTTGGAAGAACTGAGTATTCTCTGTTTTGCCAGCTGCTGAAGAATTTTAGCCAGGAACGGCGCAGGAAGATTAAGATCTTTGCTTATTGTTTTTATATCTGTTTTACTCTCCGGGGTTGGCTTACTTGCAAGGTAAATAACACCTCGTATAGCATAAATGCATGAATTGGAGAGCATATTAATACATTTTTAGTGAAATCTTTCCAACTCTCCTGGCATGACGGCCACCTTCAAAAGGAGTTGTAAGGAATGTTCTAATAATTAACTGTGCTTCAGATTCAGATATAAACCAGCCAGGAAGTGCAAGAATATTTGCATCATTGTGCGCTCTTGCCAAACGACAGATCTCCTCATTCCAGCATAAAGCAGACCTGATTCCGGGATGCTTGTTAACAACCATGTTTATTCCATTGCCGGTACCACATATAGATATTCCTCTTTCAAATTCACCTTGTGAAACAGCATTTGCGAGTAGATGTCCAAAGTCGGGATAATCAACCGATGCATCTGTTGTGCAACCGAAATCCTTTACATTATACTTTTCTTTGATAAGATAAGCCAACACCTTCTCTTTAAGATGAAACCCTGCATGATCAGAAGCAATCGCAATTTTTTGATTTTCCAACTTTTATATTTTTAGTAATATTTGTGTCTTTCAATGAATCTGCAAATTAACACAAATGATTTATAAAAAGAAAAAAGTATTCTTATATCTTTAATTCATTTGACATACCGTATAATAACAAAATATGCATAGTGAAGGTTTCTTAAAAAGATATTTTAAAAAGTTGTTAATAACCTGTAGAAAACTGACGATAACCTTTTAAAATATGATACTTTATTAACCGGATTGACTGTTCAGGGCAGGTATTAACAACAGCCAAAGAAGTTATCAGAAAATAATGTCAAAATATTAATTATTAATAAACGTTGGAATCCATAATTTTTACAACCATCTGCTATCAACAAAGACATCTTAACAATTGTTAATTACTGTACTAACCGTCTGATAGTCAAAAAAGGCACACTTTTTGATCTGTTCAAAAGTTGTTAGTGCGATGATGATGATGAATAATACAATAAAAATCTGAAAATTCTATTAACACAATTAACAGCATATCATATTCATCATAAGATAAATTTAAATTAAAAGATATAAGAATATTATGTTGTTAATTAACCCAAATGAATCTCTGTAATAAATTTCATTGACAATTATGATTAATTTTATAGTCTGAACATAAAAATTAAAATGCTGACACAGGAACAATATATTGAAGAAATACAGAGAATGAAAGCCGAAAAAAATGCGATCATTCTTGCTCACTACTATCAGACAGGAGATGTTCAGGATATTGCTGACTTTGTAGGTGACAGCCTGGCTCTCTCACAAAAAGCGGCTTCAAATACAGCTGATATAATTCTTTTCGCAGGGGTAAAGTTTATGGCTGAAACTGCCAAGATACTCTCACCCGAAAAAAAGGTGCTTCTTCCTGATATTATGGCGGGTTGTTCACTTGCAAATTCGTGTAAAGCTTCTGATTTTAAAGTGTTCCTCGATGAAAATCCAGGAAGAACAGTGATATCATATGTTAACACAAACGCCGATATAAAAGCAATGTCGGATATAATATGCACCTCTTCAAACGCTGTACAAATTGTTGAATCATTACCACCGGAAGAGAAAATTATATTCGCTCCAGACCGGAACCTTGGAAATTATGTGTTGAATAAAACAGGAAGGGATATGATAATTTGGAATGGCACCTGTCATGTTCATGAAGAATTCTCGCTTGAGGCAATAATAAGACTCAGGAAAGAAAACCCTGATGCAAAAGTTATAGTTCACCCTGAATGTGAATTACCCGTACGATTAGTTGCCGATTTTATTGGCTCAACATCATCACTTCTGCAATTCACAGCAAAGGACAAAGCCGACACATTCATTGTTGCCACAGAGGTTGGTATTATTCACCAGATGAAAAAGGATAATCCTCAGAAGACTTTTATTCCTGTACCTCCAATAGACTCAACCTGTGGATGCAGTGAGTGCAGCTTCATGAAACTTATAACAATAGAGAAAATTTACAATTGTCTGAAAAACGAAAAACCTGAAATTACAATAGATCATAATTTACTTGAGAGGGCTCAAAAGCCAATAAAAAGAATGATGGAAATATCGGAAAAACTTGGTCTTTAAACTATGAAACGGATTTTCATTTTATTGTCAGTTGTAATTATCTGTAAGATAAGCTTTTGCCAGGATGGTGATGCATTAAAGGATGGTTATCAGATATTTAAATACCCAAATGGAAGCGTATCAAGTAAGGGTATGATAAAAAACGGTAAACCGGAAGGATTCTGGACGAGTTACTATGTAACAGGGATCAAGAAATCGGAAGGGAAACGCACAAATTTTCTGCTTGACAGCATCTGGGTATTCTACGACCAGTCGGGTGATACAACAGAGAAGATTAACTACCTCTATGGGAAGAAGAATGGTTGGTATTATAAATATAAAAATGACCCTTCGCAAGGCGTATTTATACAGTCAAGAGAACTGTTTGCTGCCGATAAGAAGGAGGGAACAGCATATAATTATTTTCCCGATGGCAAAGTTCAGCAATCGTTCACTTACAGCAATGGAAAAAAGGAAGGCCTATCGAAAGAATTTGATGATGAAGGAAACATTATAACCCTTCTTGAATATAATAAAGATTACCTGGTGAGCCGCGAAAGGATTAACAGGACAGATAAGAACGATTTAAAACAGGGAAGCTGGAAAGAATTCTATCAAAATGGAGGAATAAAATCGGAAAAAACTTACAGAGATGATCTTATCAATGGATATTATAAAGAATACGATAGCCGTGGAAAGCTTGTAGTTACAATGCTTTATGATAATGGTGCAATTGTAAAATCACGTGTAGAGGATGAACCTGATATTGAGATTGTTATTAAACACGATGATGCTGGAAAAGTGATTTACATCGGCCCTTATCGCAACAAAATTGCTGTAGGAGTACACAGG
>JBBRSO010000028.1:0-32279 GCA_038245405.1 Bacteroidales bacterium | reverse complement strand
GATTAGTTAAACCACCCCGGCCCGGAAGCAATTTTTTAGTATTTCCGTAAATTCGTATCCGGGCCACCCCTCCTTTGAAAGGAGGGGAAATTTAACCGATTGTAATTCTGTACTTTACATCTTAAGTTGACGGCTATGCCCCCACCTCCTCTCTACTAGCGCAAAGAGGGGAGATCTCATTGAGATAGATTCCTATATACTGATTAAAGCTTTTACTCTCTTGTGATTTCCAAAAGAGGGGGTTACGGGGGTGAGTCTTTAAGAAAAAAATAAAAGTTGTATATGAAGTGCGCCTTATCTCCAAATCGGGGTGGTTATTTTTAATTTATGAAATCAGAATGTCAGTCGATATAAAGGAAAGGGGTATCTTTATTGCAGTATAATCGCTAAAAAAATTACTATGAAAGTCCTAGGGATAAACTGCAGTCCTCGTAAAGGTGGAAACACCGAGATACTGATAAATCAGGTTTTTAAAGCACTCGAAAAAGAAGATATTAAAACTGAACTCTTCCAGTTAGGTGGAAAAGATGTCAATGGATGCATCGCCTGTATGAAATGCCGCAAGAAGAAAGACGGGTTTTGTCACCAGAAAAACGAAGTAATTAACAGATGTATAGAGCGAATGCTAAAAGCCGATGGTATTATTATAGGTTCACCGGTTTATAATGCTGATATAACAGCTGACACAAAGGCATTACTGGAAGTCGCCAGCTTTGCTCTCGGCGCTGCAGGCAAACCATTGAAGCATATACCGGGAGCGGCAGTAATTGCTGTAAGGCGTGCTGGAGCCATGCACGCGTTTGACAGTATCAACCATTTTTTCCTCATAAATGAAATGATCATACCGGGTTCGTCGTACTGGAATATTGGAATCGGGAGGGAGAAAGGGGAAGTCATGAAGGATGAAGAAGGCATGAAAACAATGAAAGTTCTTGGTGAGAACATGGCGTGGCTTCTAAAGAAAATTAAGAAATAAAAAACCGGCTCAAAATAGGCCGGTTTTCTCTACAGATTAAAAAAGATCAGGTAATATCTAATAATTCTCTCTTTTTACATAGTGAGTATGAAGGAGTTCATGAGATTTATGACCATTAGGCTCATCGAGGAACTCTTCATAAATTGCAATCACATCGGGGTTCTGATGTGATTTGCGAAGAGTCATATGCTCATCCTCGGAGTAAATGGCTTTCATACGTTTTTGCCTGATAGCAAGACTTGTTGGTATTGGTTGTCCGCCACCACCAATACAGCCCCCCGGACATCCCATGATCTCGATAAAATGGTAGGAAGCTTTACCGTCTCGCACCATTTTCATTAGATTATTCGCGTTTAGCAATCCATGAGCTATAGCTACTTTCAATTCTGCACCTTCAAGAAAATTCCAGGCTGGAACACAACCTTCAATTTTAATTGTAGCTTCCTTGATTCCATCCATTCCTCTTACAGGGGTGATGTTAAGATTTCCAAACGGCACTTCCCGTCCGGTTACAATCTCATATGCTGTACGAAGAGCAGCCTCCATTACTCCACCCGTTGTGCCGAAAATAACAGCTGCACCAGTAGAATTGCCCATTATTGAATCGTATTTTGCCTCATCAAGATTCCTGAAATCTATACCTGCCTGTTTAATCATAACGGCAAGTTCGCGGGTAGTGAGTACAAAGTCAACATCTTTGAAACCGCTTGACCGCATTTCAGGCCTATCGGCTTCAAATTTCTTTGCAGTACATGGCATTATCGATACCGAGACTATTTTTGAAGGATCGATATTGCGTTTCTTTGCATAGAATGTTTTAACCAGGGCCCCAAACATCTGCTGCGGCGATTTACATGTTGACAGGTTTGGAAGGTATTCCGGAAATTTATGTTCAACAAATTTTATCCACCCTGGTGAACATGATGTAAACATAGGCAGTGATATTTTATGATCTCCATCAACCAATGCTTTTTTGAGCCTGACAAGAAGTTCTGTTCCTTCTTCCATAATAGTAAGGTCAGCGCTGAAATCTGTATCAAGTATTGAATCGAATCCAAGTTGCCTCAGGGCATTCACCATTTTTCCTGTAACCCTCTCACCCGGATCATAGCCAAGGTCTTCACCAAGCGCCACTCTAACGGCAGGAGCAGTTTGTACTACTACATGTTTATCAGTATCGTATATCGCATCCCAAACCTGGTCGATGGATGTCTTTTCAACAAGCGCTCCCGTCGGGCATCTGTTCACACACTGACCGCAGTTTGTGCAAACCACCTGGCTCATAGGCCTGTCATGAAATGATGAGATCTTCTGATGAGCCCCTTTATTGGCTACAGCAATTGCAGCAACAGACTGTAATTCTGAACAGGTTCTTACACATCTCTGGCAGCGGATACATTTGCTGTCATCTTTAACAAAAGACGCGGATGATCTGTCAATAGTATAATGTTTGTCTTCTACCAGATCAAGAAAAACGTGATCACCGAATGCATAGTCGTTAGCTAGCGACTGGAGTTCACAATTCTGATTTTTGTAGCATTTGGTGCAATCAGATCTGTGTTCTGAAAGAAGCAGTTCAACAATATGTTTCCTTGCATTTCTCACCTTAAGGGTATTTGTATTGATCTCCATTCCTTCAGTTGCAGGCGTCGCACAGGATGCGATCAGGGTGCGGGCACCTTTTTGTTCGACTATGCAAACACGACAGTTCCCTGCCACACATAGATCATCGTGATTACAGAGTGTAGGAATATTAATCTTTAGCTTTTTGGCAGCCGCCAGAACCGTTGTTCCATCTTCAACTGTTACTTTCTGGTCATTTATAAGCAGATTTATCATGATTCTTCTGGTTTTTTAATGATTAGTAGATGATCTCTTCCTTAAAATTGCCGACAATCGATTTAAACGCATTCCCAACTGATTGTCCGAGACCACATTTTGCAGCGATTTTCATTGTATCAGCTAACTTCATCAGTTCATTAAGGTATGTGGATTTGGCTTCACCTTTTTTAACTTTCTCTACACCTTTAAGAAGCTGCTGGCATCCGACACGGCATGGAGTACACTGACCGCAGGATTCTTCGGTAAAAAAATCGAGGTAATTATGAAGTACATTATACATCGACCTTGAACTGTTAAAAAGCTTCATCGATCCGCCTGTCGGCACACCTTCGAACCCAATTATTGTTTCAGCAAATTTCTTTCTTGGCACACAAAAACCTGAAGCACCACCTACTTGTACTGCTTTTGTATCTCCATCACCAAACTCGTTCACAAACTGTTGAACTGTCATTCCGAGTTCAAGTTCAAAGATTCCCGGAGTAGGTGTATCACCCGATATCGAAAACACTTTCGAACCCCTTGAATCTTTTGTACCATACTGGATGAAATTTTTTGCAGTGTGCTTAATGATCATCATCGCTGTTACAAGTGTTTCAACATTATTAATAGATGTTGGCTTGCCATAAACGCCAGATACGGTAGGATACGGAGGCTTATTGCGAGGTTCGCCGCGTTTTCCTTCAATCGACTCAAATAATGCGCTCTCTTCCCCGCAAATGTAAGCACCGCTTCCCATGCGATACTCAATTGTAAAATCATAGCCGATTGCTTTTATCATTTTATGAAATGCATCAAGCTCAATCATAAGTTTTGGCAGCAGGTACCTGTACTCACCTCTCAGATAAACAATACCTTTTTTTGCACCAATAGCTTTTCCGGCTATTGCCATTCCGCCATGAACTTTATTAGAAACCCTGTCGAGAATCTCACGATCTTTAAATGTACCTGGTTCTCCTTCGTCTGCATTGCATACGATATATTTATCAGGGTCTTTCTCCTGGGAAGTATATTTCCATTTCATACCGGTAGGAAAACCTGCACCACCACGGCCTCTGAGACCAGAATCGAGCATTTCCTTAATGATCTCCTCACGAGTCATCCTGAAGCCCTTGGTAAGCACTGCCTGACTGTCTATATTTTCGAAAATGAGGTCTACTTTAGTTAATGTTTTTTCCATGGGGATATTTATTTTTTCATGTAATCTTTAATAATCTCACTCACTTTCTCCGGTGTAAGCTCGGTATACGGCATTTCATTTATAAGAATTGCCGGTGCTTTATGACACCATCCGATACAGTTAGTCTCGACCAGGCTAAATTGGTTATCTGTGGTGGTCTCTCCTACTTTAATTTTAAGTATCTCTTCGAGCGTTTGGATTACATCGCTCTTTCCCTTCATTGTGCATGTTATTGTCTTACATACTCTTATAACAAATTTACCTTTCGCCTGAGTATCGAGGAAAGTATAAAATGATGCTGTTCCGTAAACCTCAGCAGCTGAAATATCGAGCTCTTTAGCAACCTCAACCATCGCTTCATCTGTCAGATAATTGTGTTTTTGCACAATAGCCTGAAGAATCGGCATCAGGCTTTCCCTGTCATGTCCGTGTTTATCAGACAATTCCTTAACTAAATTTCCTACTTGATACATATCTATTTGATTTTATGGTAATTAAATAATTTGTTAATATTTACGAACCGTAAACAAAAAGTGCTGTTAATTTAATAACAATACTTTTAAAAAAAACTTTCAAATGTCATTGTTAGCAATTTAGAATGAAACTAAAGAAAGAAAACAAAAATCCCCGGCCGTTAAGGCTGAGGATTTTTTGCATATCAGAGAAGTGTATTTCTATCTATTTAACCACAGAGATCGTACTGAGGAGGCTGATATTTTTAATGTCGGAATAATTATACTGGTATAGCCCATTATCACCAATAAGCACTAATACATTACCAATAGGTATTACATCAAATGCATCGATGATGGGATACCTGTAAATCATGTTTGATTCCAGAAGCTTCGGATTGGAAGCATTATATATCTTCAGTCCGGCCGAACCATCACAAACAAACAGGAGATCACCATCCTTGGCTAACCCATGGGGATTGGTCATGAAAAATGAAGACACTGCTTTTGGTTTTGTAATATCCTTAATGTTTACAACATCAAGAACATTGAGGTTTCCACCACAATTTGTACCTGTTCTGAGTGTTACATAAGCAAGAGTATCATCAACAATTACTGGATCGCAACTTCTGGCATGTGTGAAAAATGAGAGTGACGACGGCGATGTGGCGTTAGAAATATCGAATACCGCCATTCCTGTTGTGGTTCCCAGAAACATATGATTGCCATCGATAAACATTGTTTCAACATTCGAGCCCGGATAGAATTCATTGACTTTAACAGGTGTTGTGCTATTTGAAATATCAAGCACTGTAAGAGAGCTGTTATTAATTACATACAAAATCTTATCCTTAATCCCGAACCGGGCCATTGAACCGCCAACACCAATACCGCTGCCGCTTATCCCGGCTGAGCTACTCTGAGAAAAAAATTTGCCGTTCGACATCATATCAAATCTGTAATAAACAGGATACGGGTTCTGATCAGTGATCACTCTTTCCTTTATAGTTTTTAATTCCCATTTTGCAACAACTCCCTTCTTCTTGTCAACGTATGTTGCAGGATAGTCGTTTTTATATGCGGGAACGGTATAGGGGAATATATCCTGAACCCTTCCCACTTCATGAATATTATCAATATTCTCAACATCAATTACAACCAGATCTACATAACTATCGGCGTATAGAATAAATCCAGAAATGGAAATATCAACCACCCCAGGTACCTTGATAAATGCTTTCTGTACCGGCGAAGCAGGTACCGTATTATCAAAAACATGAATACCTTCCATCTCCTCCACAATGAAAATATACTTATCCTTGAAATAGATCTTACCCGGATTTTTCAGATTGATACCCTGCTCCTCTTTTACACCGGCACGAAGATCATTATATGATAAATAGACTGGTGAATAACCCATGTATTCCTTATAGGTAGAATCTTCACACGAATAAAAAAATATTGAGAAGACTGCCATTACTACTAAAATTGGAATGATTTTTGCTTTCATATGAGTTAGATTTAGTTATATTTATTGAACAAAAATCATGCTAAACTATCACCTACCTAAACAAAATACAATGAAAAAACTTTTTTTCTCAGCAATGTGTCTAATAATTTTTATTGCTCCGCTTTCAGCACAGAAAAGCAAAGATGTACTCTACCTGAAAAATGGCAGTAAAATTTATGGTAAACTGATGGAGGTTACCGAAAGTCAGTTTAAAATCAAAACCTCTGAAGGAAACATTTTCATTTTCTCATCACCAGAGGTTGAGAAATTTGTAAACGAAATTACACACTTTGAAGGCAGAAGGAAAAGTGGTTTTGGGTTTACCCTTGAAGCAGGACTGCTTGTGGGTCCACAGAGTTCTGAATATAAGGCGCCATTAAGCTTTAACATTCTTGGAAATATCACAAGCAGAACCAAGAATATATTCAGCCTGGGATCGGGGGTAGAGTATCTCGGTCAGCCTTTCACACCTCTTTTTCTTGAATACAAATACCTCTTTAATGATAGAAAATCGAGTCCCTTCATTTTTGTCAGAGGAGGGAAATTATTACACCTTCGTGAAGATCCGGAAAATGATAATATGACATATCCCACCTATTACACGGAAAAAAAATATTCTGGCCAGGGAACTTTTACTGCTGGGATGGGAGCTTCATGGGCATATGAGAGCTCAGAAACATACTTAAGTTTCGGGTATAGGTACGCCCATACAAGTTATACATTGAAAAACTATAATGGTCAGATGGAAAAGTATAATAACTCTTATAACAGGCTGGAAATTAAATTCGGTTTTAAGTTCTGAACATAATTATGACCTGATACCCCGCCCTGGCATTTACACAACTTACCTTGATCCTGACTCTCGGAAGTGAATGTTACTTATGTTTGATAACTATTGAAAAGTATTGTATAAGATTTTCTTACTCTCACCGATTAATTATAATTTTGTTTATCTTACCTTTATCTAAAACTTAAACAAAATGAGTATTGACATAAATAAAAGAGCCGCTGATAATATACGTATTCTCTCAATGGCAATGGTTGAAAGGTCCAAATCAGGGCATCCCGGAGGAGCCATGGGAGGTGCAGATTTTATACATATCTTATTTTCCGAATTTCTGAATTTTGATCCATCTGATCCAACATGGATTAATCGTGACAGGTTCTTTCTCGATCCCGGACATATGTCACCAATGCTATACTCTATTCTGACTCTCACAGGTCTTTATGATATTTCGGAATTAAAGAATTTTCGCCAATGGGGAAGCCACACACCAGGTCATCCTGAACTGAATACCCAAAAAGGTATTGAAAACACTTCAGGTCCACTTGGTCAGGGTCATACAATGGCTGTTGGAGCTGCTATCGCTGAAAGATTTCTTGTTGCGCGATTAGGCGAATTATTCGCACATAAAATTTTCACTTACATTTCCGATGGGGGAATTCAGGAAGAAATATCGCAAGGAGCAGGCCGGCTGGCAGGTTTTCTTGGACTGAGTAATCTCATCATGTTCTACGATTCTAATGACATACAGCTTTCCACTGAAACTAAACTCGTAACAAACGAGGATACAGGCATGAAATATACTTCATGGGGATGGCATGTTATTAAGATTGACGGAAATGATCAATCACAGATCAGAACCGCGCTTACGTCGGCTGTTAACCAAAAGGAAAAACCTACGATCATTATAGGCAAGACCATAATGGGTAAAGGGCTTCTCGATAATGAAGGAAATAGCTTTGAAAGGAAAACATCGACACATGGGATGCCGGTAAGTGAGGCTGGCGGATCATTTGAGAAATCACTTACCCACCTCGGTGGTGATATTTCAGATCCATTCAAAATCTTTCCTGAAGTAGAAGTTCATTACAAACAGGTGCTGGAGAACAAACAAAAAAAAGCAACAATCTGGAAGAAAGCAAAAGAGGAATGGGCAGTTCAGAATACTGAACTAAATCTTAAACTAGAGTCATTCTTTGCTCATACTATACCTGCTATTGACTTTCAATCTATATCTCAGAAAGAAGGTCAGGCAACAAGAACAGCGTCAGCCACTGTCCTTGGTGTTCTTGCCAGGAAAATTGAAAACATGGTTGTTGCCTCTGCTGATCTTTCCAACTCTGATAAAACAGACGGGTTCCTCAAAAATACTCATTCATTTATAAAAGGTGATTTCACTGGTGCATTTCTTCAGGCAGGAGTGTCAGAACTGACCATGGCTGCGATAATGAATGGGATGTCGCTGCATGGAGGAGTAATTCCATCCTGTGCTACATTCTTTGTCTTCTCTGATTATCAGAAGCCTGCACTTCGTCTGGCTTGTCTGATGGGTTTACCGGTTAAGTTTATCTGGACACATGATGCATTCCGCGTCGGTGAAGACGGTCCAACACATCAGCCTGTTGAACAGGAAGCACAGCTAAGGTTGCTCGAACACCTTAAGAATCATAAGGGTCTCAACAGTATGCTTGTCATGCGACCCGCGGATAGCGCTGAAACAACAGTTGCATGGAAAATGGCACTTGAAAATGATGCAACACCTACGGCGTTAATTTTATCGAGACAGAATATCAAAGATCTTCCATCCGACACAAATAACAGATATGCCGATGCGTTACAATCAGCTAAAGGAGCATATGTAGTTATAAATTGCGAAAGCAGACCGGATATCATTCTTGTAGCCAGTGGTTCTGAAGTTGCCACACTCGTTGAAGGAGCTATTCTTCTGAAAAAAGACAATCTGAAAGTCAGGATCGTATCAGCTCCGTCTGAAGGACTTTTCAGGAACCAATCCCTTGACTATCAAAATGCAGTTTTGCCCGCAGAAATACCAACATTCGGTCTCACAGCCGGGCTTCCGGTGACTTTACAGGGTCTGGTTGGTCCGAAAGGAACTGTTTTTGGTATGGAGAGTTTCGGATATTCAGCACCTTATAAAGTCCTGGATGAAAAATTAGGATTCACAGCTGAAAATGTATATAAAAAAGTGAAGGAGTATTTGAAGAAGGCGTAAGGTGTGAGGGGTGAGGGGCATAGCCGTCAACTTAAGATGTAAAGTACAGAATTACAACCGGTTAAATTTCCCCTCCTTTCAAAGGAGGGGAAATGTATATGTTTGAATATCTATTTAATATGATTTTTTATTTTCCTTAGGTTGACGGCTATGGGGTGAGGGGTGAGGACCCATCAACCAGCACCCAGCCCCGCACACCCAGCTTACTCTTTTGTAAATTCAGCAATCTTTTCCAGGAGGTTTTTCTTGTTTATAGGTTTACTTAAATAGCCATCAAATCCGGCTTCAAGAATGCGTTCTTCATCGCCTGACATAGCATATGCAGTGATCGCTATGATATTCACGCTATTATCAATCATTTTGATTTGTTTAGTAGCTTCAAAGCCATCAATCTCAGGCATTTTTATATCCATAAGGATCAACCTGATATCCCTGTTGGCTTTAAATATCTCAATAGCCTCCCTCCCATTCAAAGCATGTAAAATTCTTGTGCTTGTTTCCCTTGTCAGCAATGCGTTCAGATAATAGAAATTCGTCTCATCATCTTCTGCAACAAGTATTGGACTACCTGTTGACATTTTCAATCTCACGTCACTTTTGATCTCTTTTGGCATTACTTCATTCAAATTAAGCGGTACCGAGAGATAGAATGAAGAGCCTACACCGGGAATCGAATCAAATTTTATGTTTCCTCCTATAGCATCGGACATTCCTCGGGAAATTGCTAATCCAAGACCACTCCCTTCACTGGATTTGGAATGATTGCTGCCTTCTTTAACAAACTTGTCGAATATATTTGCAAATGAGTCGTGAGCTATCCCAATGCCTGTATCTTTTACAAAAAATTCGATATTGTGGCCGTAAATTTTAAAACCAAATCCAATAATACCCTTTTCGGTAAATTTAACAGCATTATCAAGCAAATGGGTGATAATTTTTTTGCATATTTCAGGGTCAGAATTGATGTATAAATTTTCCGAGTTATCTGGAATCTCCAGCAGCAACTGAAGATGCCTGATAACACATGCTGTTTCAAAATCAGAATATATTTTCCTCAGAACTGAAGCAGGCCTAAAATCTTTTTTATTAACGCTTAGACTCCCCGAGGAAATCAAGGAGATATCCATGTAGTTTGTAATGGTATTCAACAACCTGTTGCTACTTTCAAAAAGCATGGCCAGGGATTCACTTTTCTCAGTCTCTGTCAGATCGTGACGGGAAATTATCTCAGCAAATCCCAGGATTCCATTGAGCGGTGTGCGAACTTCGTGAGAAATATTATTCAGAAATTCAGTTTTCAACCTATCGCTGGTTTCCGCCTTTTCTTTGGCAAGTCTGAGGGCGTCAGAGGAATTTTTCCGGTCGGTGACATCGCGCATACTACCAATGATTTTCTCTGGCAGACCGTTTTTGTTTAATATTAGTTTCGCTGAAATTGAACATGGCATTACGGAGCCGTCCCTGTTTTTCAGATTAACTTCAAAATCCGTTACCGTTCCTTGCTTTTGCAGCATTGAAAGGAGAATTTCCCGTTCTTTGAGGTCTGCATAGAAATCAAAAATTTTTCTTCCTAACAGGTCGCTCATCCCATACTCTCCTTTGGACAAGGTTGTAATAGAAGGACTGACTTCGAGAATTGTACCTGACAATAAAGTCTCAAAATATACATCCTGAACATTTTCAAATATACTCCTGTATTTTTCCTCACTCTCCTTTATCAGATTTTCGGTACGTTTTCGCTCGGTAATGTCAGTTATAAAACCTTCCACAAACTCCAGCTTGCCGTCTTCTGAAAATATACCTTCGCCTTTTTCCCAAACCCAGCGTAATTCTCCGCTTTTGGTTAATATTCTGTATGTATATTGAAAATGGCTCCTTGCATCAATAGCTGCAAGCACCTCAGCCCTGATAGCGTCACGATCATCTTCATAAATAAGGTCATTATATGAAATCTTATTATTAAGAAGAAGCTCCTCACAAGAATAACCTGTTAGTTCTACTGTGCCCTCACTGAGGAATTCCATGGTCCAGTCCTTATCGTTTCTGCATCTGTATACTATACCCTGAAGATTTCCAATAAGCGTACTCATTGATTTTATAGTCCTCGCGAGCTTATCATCGGCTTTTTTTCTTTCTGTGATATCAAGAAGCGTAAATGTGTAGCCCCTGGAACGATCAAATGAGTCGAGCAATGTTGCGTTAAATATTACATCACGCAATTCCCCTTCTCTGGTTTTAATTCTTAATTCCGAGGTTCCTGAGCCGTTTTCAAAGTTCCGGCTATTCTCTTTTCCAACATGTTCATATTCATCCTTTGAAGGAAAAATTATTTCCAAAGAGGTACCAATAAGTTCACTCCGGTTGTATCCTGTTATTCTGCAAAAAGTATCATTCACCTCAATGAGTATTCTGTTTACCACCAAGCCTATACCTACCGGTGCAGCACTGAAAATGCTCTGCAGTTTTTCCTCATTCTCTATTAATAATAATTCAGAAGCTTTCTTTTCCTTCGCGATCAAAACCTGTTCAAGTGCTTCTTTCACAGCAAATGGAAGCCTTGAGATATGTTCCTTAATTACATAGTCCTGGGCACCTGCTTTGAGACATTCAACAGCAGTTTCTTCGTTGACGGAACCAGTATACAGAATGAACGGTATGTTAGGATTGTGCAATTTAGTCTCTTTAAGAGCCTGAAGTCCGTTAAATGCAGGCATCATATAATCTGAGATGACCAGATCGGGATTAAATTCCTCCAATTCTTTAAGGAGATCTATCCTGTTACTCACAGTTGTAAATTTAAATTTAATATTCTCCTTTTTAAGAGCCAGAACTGCGAGATCGACATCTGAAGGGACATCTTCGACGAAAAGAATTCTTAAAAGATTATTTTGAAGCATTTTAGTTGTATAAATCAGTTAAATACCTCTCAGCGTGGTATGCGTCATTTTCAGGAATTACAATTTCCCATTCTATCAAGGCCTTAGACAGTACTATATTGAACTTTCGAAGGCAAATATATGAAATAATTTAAATTAAATGAATCCGGTCATTTTGATAATATGAAACATAGACACTCAGTTATTAACTGGTAAGCTAAAATAGAAAGCCGCACCATATCCTTCTTTCCCTTCGGCCCAAACCTTACCGCCATGACGGTGAATAATACGCTGAACAATAGCTAATCCTACTCCTGTTCCTTCAAATTCGTCGGACCGGTGAAGTCTTTGAAAAACTCCGAATAATTTTTGAGAGTATTCCATATTAAAACCGACTCCGTTATCGGTAATAAAATAGACACTAAAGCCACCTTCAGAATATCCTCCAATTCTAATTTCAGGTTCCTCTTTTAATGAAGAAAACTTGACAGCGTTTGAAATAAGATTTATCCAGACCTGCTTAATATATGTCGGATCGGCATATGCATCTGGAAGGTTATCAATTGAAAAACTTATTCCATAATGATCCTCAGTCGAAACAGCCTCATTGAACATTGATTTTGCCATGCTTGTCATGTCTATCTTTGAAATTTTATGTTCACCTCTGGCAACCTTTGAGAGTGAGAGGATATCTGTAATCAGTTTGTCCATTTTCTTAGTGTTGCTCCGAACCAGACCCAGTAATCTTTGCCCTTCCGCATCCAGCTTTGAACTGTAATCATCCAGGATGAATCTTGAAAAACCATCTATTGCCCTGAGTGGGGCCCTCAGATCATGAGAGACCGAATACGCGAATGCCTGAAGTTCTGAATTTGCATCTTCGAGTTGAGATGTTCGCTCATTCACTCTTTCTTCCAGACTAACATTCAATTTCCTGATCTCATCTTCAATATTTTTACGCTCAGTAATATCAATAATGGTCCCAACTAGTATTCTGGGTCGATTGCTACTATCATATTCGAGTTCACTTTTGCCATGGACCCACCTGTCCTTTCCATCACATTTCCTGATTATTCGATATTCTTTGTCAAATTTGTAATGGCTGATCAAAATATCATTTGTCACATAGTCGGTCATCATCTTTTGATGTTCGGGATGGATTAAACTTATCCAACCTTCAAATGACCGGATAAATTCTTCATCGATACCGAAAATCTCATCAAGAATTGTGGAGCTTTTCCACCGGTTTGATGCTATATCCCACACAAAGCTTCCCAACCTGGCTATATTCTGTGTTTCCCTTAAGAGCCTTTCGCTCTCGATTAAAGATATTTCTGCCAGTTTCTGATCGGTGATATCTACAACAATTCCATGCCACAAAACATCTCCATTTTTCTGAGGTTCAGGTATCGATGATATGTTCACCCATTTTACCGGCCCTCTGGAAATAATGCGTCCCGACCAATCAAATGGCTTGCAAAAAATAATTCCTTCCTGATTCAATCTGATAAATCTGTCGCGATCATCAGGATGAATCTTTTCATAAATATATTTAGCTTCTGAAAGCAACTCAGCAACACTTACGTCAAATATTTCTGCCATCCTCGGGCTTACAAAGTCATGAACAAACGTTCTGTCAGGAAAGGACCGCAAAAGATAAATCCCGACTGGAATTTTTGCAACAAGGTTATCGTATTGCTCCTTGCTTTTAAGTAACCTTGCTTCGCTGTCCCTTAATTCTTTTTCAATTTTCTTTCGTTCAGTAACATCCCTTGTTATGGAAAGTAGATGAGAAACTCCATCCAGGTCAATTATTGTTGCCGACATAATTCCAATTCTGATACAACCACTTTTCATTCTAAAACTGGTTTCCAGATTTTCCACCTCTCCATATTCTCTTAACCTCTCAATAAGGATTTTCCGAACACCTGGGTCGATCCATATTTTTAATTCAAGCGAGGATTTTCCGAGAACATCCTCTTCCGAATAACCTGTTATCCTTGTAAATCCCTGGTTAATTGAAACATACACACCATCTTCTATTCGATTTATGTTAATCGAATCAGGACTGGTTATAAATGCTTTTCTGAATTTATCTTCGCTTAATTGCAAACGTTTTTCTGTTTCTTTTCGCCTTAAAATATTTGAAGTCAGCTCGGCAAATATTTTTACAACATCCGGATCTAATTTTTCCTGCCCCTTACAACCTGCAACGACCAATGTCCCATGCAGTCTGCCCTTATCAACAAGAGCCACACCTTCGAACCAGCTTACTTTGAAGATCCTTTCTATTGCATTACTAACTATTAGCGGAATCTGTCCAAAAGATATTTCATGAAGCGAAGAAAATCCCCTGGTTCCAGTTCCAACCATTAGGTTGTACACTTCTGTGGTAATAAAAGTCCGGTGTTTCCTAATCGGACTGCCCAGATACTTCACTATTAGTGAATTTTCTTTTTCCGTAGCTGTAGAAGTTTCTACAATCAATACTGAAGCTTCTTCATCATATTTTGAAATCCATGCAGCACGTACCTTGAACAGATCTTTAAATTTAAAAACGATATATTCCAGAATATGATCCTTATCCTGTTCTACGAGATCAATCGAATATTGATTCAGAGCCGATAGCAATTCTGATCGTTTGAGAAGTTTTTTTTCAGTCTGGTCTCTGTCTGCTATATCCTTTTCATAAGATATTCTCAGATCATTATACGCCTTTTTCAGATCTTTTAGTTCCTGAATAACCTGGTGGTCGATTGCCTTGCCGTAATCCATAATAGCTGAATATTAATTCCCCTCATTATGAAATTGCCTTACAGTGAAAGAGAAAGTGCTTCCCTTTCCTGGTTCACTTTCAACAAATATTTTCCCTCCATTTTTTTCAACAAATTCTTTGCAAAGCAATAGTCCCAAACCAGTGCTGGGTTCACCATTTGTACCTTTGTGATTGATTTGCTGATTTAACTTAAAGAGTTTGTCTAATATTTCGGAGCTCATGCCAATTCCGGAATCAGCAACTTTAATTTCTACACTATCATTTTCAGAAAATATCGCAGAGATAATAATATTTGTTCCTGAATGTGAGAATTTTATAGCGTTGGAGCCAAGATTGCGGATAATTGTGTCAAACATATGTTTATCAGCTAATACAACAAGGTCACCTGGTACGGATATACTTATTTGTATCTGTTTTTTTCTGGCCGATTCAGACAGAAGATTAATACAAAAATTAATCCTTTCCGACAGATTCAGTTTTTCAGGAATAAAATCCAACCGGTCTTGTCTGAGTCTTGACCATTCAAGAAGATTTTCAAGCAGAGAATATATATTTGTTGCAGAATTCTTCATGCTCAAAGCAATTTTGCGTATCTCCTCAACACTCATATTTTGAATTTCATCTGTAAGCATCTGAGTTGCCGATACAAATGAGCTAAGTGGACCTCGAAGGTCGTGGGCAATTATCGAAAAGAATTTATCTTTCTCCGCATCGATAGTATGAAGCAGATCATTTTTAAGCATTATCTCTTCCTGCCTCAGTTTTCTTTCGGTAATGTCTTCGAATATACCAAGTACTCCGATGATCTGCTCATTGGAATCACGATATGGAACTTTTATTATATGAGTCCACCTCGGTTGGTCAAAAATCGAATATTTCTCTTCAAATTCTTTCTGAACGCCCTCCATTATAACCATCTGGTCATCTCCACGATATTTTTCAGCCAGCTCAGCATGGAAGAAAGCAAAATCATCTTTCCCTACTATCTCTTTTGGACTAATTCCGAGGTCTTTTGAATATATATCGTTACATACAATATATTTTGAATCATGATCTTTTACGAAGATTCGTTGTGGAAGATGTTTTATTAAAGTACTGTTTAGAAGCTCACTTTTCAATAATTTTTCTTCTGCGTCTTTTAGTTCCTGAATTGATTTAATAAGCTGATTGTTCTTATATGCTTTTGATGAGATTTCATTGACAAAAGCGAATAACAGATCTGCTATTTTCTCAAACTTTTCTTTCGACATTACCGGCACCTCTTCCAAAGCTTGCATAAAGTCATTTGTATCAGCTCCAATCAATTCAGCGTATTGATTCATCCGCTGATAATCCAGGTCTTCATTTCTCACCTGGCCTATTAACCAATTGGCAATATGTACTCCTCCGACGATAATACTTGCTCCGGCATCCCACAGGCCGCCTGTTATACATTTCTGAATTAAAGGTCCGTCAGTATTTGGCCTACCTATCTCAGCATCTGATTTGAAGCAATTTGATAACCCGGTTTTAGTTCCCCGGATAATTTCATTACACAATCTGCAGAAATTGCTTGGTCGGGTTATAGGCCGGCCATCGGGGTAAGTAATAATTGATGCTACACCGTTGGCATCAGCAAATAAATCCTGAATATGCTGAATATCGTCTAAGTCAAATATGTCTGAAAACTGGATCTTATTCATGTCTGCTCATATATGATTCTTTGCTATAAGCATAAATGGATATATGCTTTAATTATTTGCAATGAACTAGTCAAATCTTATTGCACCTGATTTTCAAATAACATGACTGAAAATATAAACGTGCTGCCCCTTCCTATCTCACTCTTAATAAATATTTTACCTCCATTTTTTTCAATGAATTCTTTGCATAATAATAATCCCAGACCGGTACTTGGTTCACCATCAGTGCCAGGCCTACTGGTCTTTTCATCGATCTTGAATAACTTACTAATTAATTCCAGCGACATTCCAATTCCAGTGTCGGTTATTCTGATTTCCACTAAATGTTCTGCCGCAATTTCCGCTTCAATCTTTACTTTTCCCCCATTAGGTGAAAATTTAATTGCGTTAGACACAAGGTTTCTGAGAATTGATTCAAACATATGGCTGTCAGCATAGATCAGTATATCCTCAAGGATAGTTATATCCAAGCCAATATTCTTTTTCAAGGCAGTTTCATTTAATACCTCAATGGAACTGATAATTATTTTCTTCAGATTTAACTTTACAGGTATAAAGTCCATTCCGCCACGTCTTAATCTCGACCATTCAAGTAGATTTTCTAGCAGGTTGTAAATATTTGTAGATGAGGTTTTCATGCTATTCGTAATTTCCCTAATCTCTGCAACACTCATATTCTGAACTTCTTCCGTAATTATCTGTGTTGCAGCAACAAATGCACTTAAAGGTCCGCGAAGGTCATGAGCAATTATTGAAAAGAATTTATCTTTCTCTGCATTAATTGCCTGAAGCAACTCGTTTTTAAGGTTAATTTCTTCTTCTGTTTTTTTTCGTTCGATGGCAAGAGCAATCTGACTTCCGATAGAGGTAAGAAACCGTACATCATTTTCAGAGTAAACATCTTCTTTTTCATAATGCTGCAAAACTAAAACACCAATCACTTTGGAAGGTGTCTGTAAAGGGATCCCGATCCATGACGGCGAATTTGAACCAACCAGATCAACTTTACCTCTCTCCTCCAATTGGTCAAACAGCTGTTGACTCAGCAATAGGGGTTTTGCAGTGCGGAAAACATACGCTGTACAACTCCTGCTCAAAGAAACGGGTAGTGGTGTTGTATCAATCATATCTATAAAATACGGGAAACTGAAAAGATTGGTCTTTTGATCGTGAAGTGCAATAAAACAATTCTCAGCATAGACTAATTTTCCCAGGGATCTGTGGATATGAGTTAGCAATTCATCAAGATTGGAAGTTGTTGTTATGCCTTGTGTTATCTCATAATTTATCAGGTTCTCCAATTCTGTCCTTTTGCGGTTAGTTGTATCGCGCACGATGCCTGTAAAAAACTTTCCTTCAGAAGTTTCCCATCCGGATAAAGATATTTCTACGGGAAATGTACTACCATTCTTCCTAAGAGCTGTCAGCTCGATTGTATTGTTGGAAGAAGGCTGCCCTCCCTTCATTTGCAGAAGGACTTTTGGCTTTATATGTTTATCAAGATAATCATCGGGAATAACAATGTTTAATGATTGCCCAAGAATCTCATCCTCTTTATAACTGAACATGTTTTCTGCGCCCCGGTTCCATCCCCTGATATACCCGTCATTATCTACGGTTATTATAGCATCATTGGCGGTCTGGGCTACTGATCTGAATCTCTCTTCACTATGTTTTAATGCCTCTTCAGTTTTCTTCCAATCAGTAATATCCCTTGATATACCAAAGGTTCCGATAATATTTCCTGTCTTATCGCGCAGAGGTAATTTCATTGCAGAAAACCAAACTACAGAGCCATCTATTCTTGTAAGTTTTTCTTCTTTTAGAATTGGGTCACCGGTTTTTATAATTCTTTGTTCCTCATCGAATGTCTGACGGGCAGTCTGTTCAGCAAAGAAATCAAAGTCAGATTTTCCAGTTGCCTGATCAGGACTCTCCAGCCCAAAAGACTCTGCATGTGCTTTATTATTCCTGATAAACCGGCTTTGCAGATCTTTGAAATATACATGATCAGTTAGATTATTCATTAATGCATCAATAAGAAAATGTTCTTTTTCAAGAGCCTCTTCAGCATTTTTACGAATAGTTATATCTCTCGTAATTGTTAGAAGGTGATCTACATCATTTAGCTTCATCAATGAAGCAGACATCAAACCAATTACTATTTTTCCACTCTTTGCCAGAAATCTGGCCTCATAGTTTTTAAGCCTGCCATGAGCGAGTACCTCTCTTACAAGATGATTCCGGTCTTCAGGATTAACCCATATATTCATTTCAATTGAAGTTCTACCTATCGCATCGGTTTCACTGTAGCCTAATATATCTGTAAAACCTTCATTAATAGATATATACATTCCGTCTGAGAGCCTATTGATATTGATAGCATCAAGGCTTGTCATATATGCAAATCTGAATTTCTCCTCATTCTTACGCCAATGCTCTGACTTCTGTTTTAAGTTATCAATCTCTTTTTCATATAATTCCTTCATCGAATTATACTCAGACTTCAGATTCTCTGTTTCAGAAATAAGCTCATATATTTTTTTTTCTTCTTCAGTCATGTGATCACTTTAGTATAAGAGTACAAGATACGAAATTTCAACTATGATAATTCTTTTTACATTTGCAACAATTATTTAAAAAAATGGAATACGAAATAAAACCAAATATAAAGGCTCTGATATTTGATCTTGATGGAACTCTGGCAGATACGATGCCTTATCATTACAGGGGCTGGAATATGGCATGCAGGAAATTTGGTGCAGATATTGATACAGCTTTTTTAAAAAAACATATGGGAACTCCCGGATGGATAATTGCAGAAGAAATTATTAAAAAATGCAAACTCGAAGGGGTAGCTACCGTAGAACAACTTATGAGTGAAAAGCTTATCCAGTTTTACAAAGATCATCACCTTGTAAAGCCTATCGGACCTGTTGCTGAGATAGTAAAAAAATATTATGGTAAGTTGCCCATGGCAGTAGGAACCGGTGGTCATCGGGAAGCTGTGGAGAAGACTTTGGAAATCACCGGTCTGCGCAAATATTTTGATATTATTGTAACTGCAAATGATGTAACCAATTTCAAACCACATCCCGAGACATTCCTTAAATGTGCTGAATTAATGGGTGTTGATCCTCAGTTTGTTGAAGTATTCGAAGATGGTGACCTGGGCATCGAAGCTGCAAAATCCGCAGGTATGATAGCTACTGATGTCAGAACCTGGTATGATTCTAATTGGTAATAACGCAGTGCACAGGGCTATAGCCGTCAACCTAAAGAGAACAAAAGGTCATAATTAGCAGATATTCAGCTATATACATTTCCCCTCCTTTCGAAGGAGGGGTGGACCGGAACCGGAATGCTTCGAATGAAATGAAATTCTTATCCCGGGCCGGGGTGGTTTTTCCTGTGAACAATAAAAATCTACAATATAATTACTAATACTTTGTTGTTCCTGAACTTTCTACCCACCAATTGATTGTTTTTTAATAATTTCCATAGAGCGGCTTCAGCCTAGGTCGAGTTATTCCTCAGAATAAACCACCCCGGCCCGGGAGCAAATCTAAGTATTTCCGTAATTTCGTATCCGGGTCACCCCTCCTTTGAAAGGAGGGGAAATTTAACAGATTGTAATTCTGCACCTTACATCTTAGACTGACCAATGTACATGAGCCAGCTAGCACGCCATTTCACCGGCATTTTTCTTTGCAGAAAGTATACTGTAAGCGCCTTTCACCACAACCTTCGTTTCGTTGATCTTAAATCCCGGGGGAAGTATAATTTCAGTGAATCCCATATCCGACATACCCTTTTTTACTTCTACCATTCGGTATTCGCAAAATGATTTCCCATCCTCCGTCTTATCTTTTTCATATGTGAAAATATAAAACTTATCATCGAAACCGACCACTGCATCCGATGGAAGGGCTGTGACTTTTTCATCTGATTCTGAAATAAGTGCATTTACGTACATACCCGGAAGCAGATTTTTACAGTCACTCGATACAGTTGCATAGACCTTAAAAACCTTATCCTCACCTATTGACTTGCCGGTTTGAGTAATGACAGCCTCGTGCACATCTTTTTCATTATTTATGTAGAATTTAACTCTCTGACCTTTTGATACATTAGCAGCATCCTTTTCGAACAAAGTAAGATCAAGAAACAGGTTGTCATTGTTCACTATTTCGAATAAAACTTCTGCAGGGCTCACATACTTGCCGATATTTATGTTTACGGATTTAAGAAATCCGCTGATTGGAGATACCAGGTTGACCGTGCTGCTTATATTATCTTCTGTAAGCCTGTAAGGATCGATGCCAATCAGTATGAGTTTTTGTTCAAGCGACTTTACAAGCGCTTTCAGGTTTCTGTACTCCACGGTTACTTGTTGAACATTCTGTTCTGAATATACATCCTCTTTGTACAGGTCAGTGTGTCGCTTGTAGTCTGCCTCTGAAAAGACCAGTTTGTTCTTAGCCTCAAGGTATGCCTGTTGAACATCAATAAAATCCTGGTTATCAATCACTGCCAGAACCTGACCTTTATTCACTGAATTTCCAGGAAGGAGAGATATATTCTTTATGAATCCGCCCATCGGCATACAAACGGTGGCAAAGCCCTGAGGTGCAACTGAAACAAGTCCATTAACCTTTAGGATATTCCCGAGCGACTGAATTTCTACTGCGCCCAGTTCAATCTCCGCTAGTTTTATCTGATCCTCTCGCAACTCAATAATGTCGTCGGGAAGGACTTCTGAGACTATCGTCTGTTGACTATTGTTCTTTTTGCAGGAGATGCTGAAAACGAACATTATCAAAAAGATCCATGAAAATTTATTATAAAAATTAACCATAGCAATGAATGTTAAAATATTTTACCTGTAATATATTCTATTGAAATAATTGTGTGATTGTAATTATTTAATGCGTCAAGATAATTTTGCTTTATAGTAAGCGCCCTGTTAAGCATAACGACATAATCAATATAGTCGAGTGCTCCTCCTTTGTAACTTCGTGTAGCCTGATCAATAATTATCTCCGCTTCTGGAACAGCCTGCTTCTCATAATAATCAACACTGGCAGAATATTTGGCAAATTCATCCAGTAGCGCGCTATAATTTCCTTCCATATTTTTTGAATATGATTCTGCATCAATTCGCGCGATGGTCTCAGTTATTGCAGCAGCTTTTGTTCTCGCTTTAAATGGAGCTAGCCAGATAGGAATTGAAATCCCTGCCTGGATTCCGGAAAATGCAAACTCATTCCCAAAATTCCTTGTTAGCCCATTAACTTCCTGCGAGCCTGACATAGTCTGGTTAAAAACCCCCACATTAAAATCGGGTAACATCTGACTCCGTTCCAGCTTTTTCTCAATACCCGACACTTCTACCTGTTGATGCGCGTATCCGAGTGAAGGATTTTGGATCATTGTAAGACTATCAATCGGTTGTATTGAAAAATCCATTTTTATCAATCTTTGTTCAAAAGGAACAGGGAATGATGACGTATTCATAAGAAGCTTTAGTTTCCGGCTATAAATCGCAAGATCCGCATTAACCTGGAACAATTGGTTTTTAATCTCAAGACTTTGAGATCTGGCAGTAATCATTTCAAGCTTATTTGTTTCACCCGATTTTGCTCTCAATTCTGCTGCACGATTAAATCCTGAAAACAGACTATCCTGATATGAAAGCAACTCACTTTTTGCCCGCAGGTAGACGTATTCCCAGTAGACCTGTTTAACCTGGGTGGCTATTTCAATCTGCTGGATTTTTAATTTCCATTCGCTGCTTCTTGTATTTGCCATTGCCAGCCTGTACTTATTTATATATACAGAAGGAAAAGCGAATGATTGGGATACGGAAAAACTCCTGTCATTACGGTAAGAATTAATTTGTCCATACTCACCGTCAATATTCACTTTTGGAAGATCTACTGATGCTTTTTTAAGTGTACTGTTTGCTTCTATTGATCTGGCAGCAGATTTAATCGAAAGATTACTGTCGAGAGCAATCTGAATAGCGTCATGAAGATTTATAACCTTTTTCTCCTGAGCAGTGATTGTAAAAACCGGCAATCCGAAAAGAAGCAGAAAAATGACTGACAGGCGTCTGCTTTTAGATGATCTGACCCTAATCCGTAATTTCCCTGTTGATGAAAGAACATAAAAAACCGGTAGAATTATTAATGTAAGGATAGTGGCAGTAAACAGACCACCTATCACCACTGTGGCAAGAGGTTTCTGAACTTCAGCTCCGGCTGAGGTGGATAATGCCATCGGAAGGAACCCGAGAGACGCTACCAACGCTGTCATTATTACCGGGCGAAGACGTGTATGAAGACCCTTTTTAACCCTGTCTGTAATATCCATGCACCCTTCCTTCTCTAGCCTGTTAAATTCGGCTATCAACACGATACCATTTAGCACTGCGACACCAAACAGAGCTATAAATCCCACACCGGCGGATATTGAAAAATTCATGCCTCTGATCCATAATGCAATGATTCCCCCAATTGCTGACATTGGAACTGCACTGAATACTAACAATGATTGCTTTACTGAATTAAATGTAAAATACAGCAAAACAAGGATCAGAAATAATGCGATCGGAACTGCTATGGAAAGTCGTTTCTGAGCCGCTTCAAGGTTTTTAAACTGGCCTCCATATGTTACATAATATCCTAATGGCAATTTAACACTGTTGTCAATCTTTTTGCTGACATCACTAATAATACTCCTTACATCCCGGCTCCTGACATTAAAACCAATTGTGATTCTTCTTTTTGTATTTTCGCGTGAGACCTGGGCAGGACCCGATTTTATATTAATATCTGCCAGCTGTTCTATGGGTATTGGTTTTGAATCGTGCATGGTAACTGTAAGGCTTTTTATATCATCAAGGTTTTGGCGGTAATCTTTATCAAGACGTACAACAAGACCAAAACGCTTCTCCTCATCAAATACAACGCCTGCCTGACTTCCGGCAAACGCAGTTTTCAACACGGTGTTCACATCTGCTACTGATAGTCCGTATTGTGCCAGACGATCTCTGTTATAGGCGATTTGAATCTGGGCAAGTCCGGTTACCTTTTCGACATTAATATCCTGAACACCTGTTATTGTTTGTATAATCGCTTCGACTTCTTCCGCTTTTTCAGCAAGAACTCCAAGGTCGTCGCCAAATATTTTAATTGCTATATCCTGCCTGGATCCTGTCATGAGCTCGTTGAAACGCATAGCAATGGGTTGTTGAAATTCAAATTTTACACCTGCAAGTACTACCAGCTTCTCCTCCATCTTACTAACCAGCTCTTCGCGTGTTTTTGCCGAAACCCATTCACTTTTATCTTTTAGAGTAATGATATAATCACCTGTTTCCATTGGTGTAGGGTCTGTAGGAATTTCCCCTGCTCCGATTTTGCATACGGTATGCTTTACTTCAGGAAAATTAGCTATCAGTATCTTATTCGCCTTTATGACCTGATCAACAGTGTTAGAAAGAGAACCGCCCTGGAGTGTCATCACTCCCGCTGCGAGATCCCCTTCCTCGAGCTGCGGGATAAACTCACCTCCTAACCTACTGAATATTAATAAACTAATCAGAAATAGCGCAACAGCTGATATAGATACAATCATTTTATGTTTGAGAGAATATGTAATAGCCGGATCAAATATTCTCCGTAACCAATTCATCAGTGAATCTGAAAAATTGTTTTTAATTACAGTCTTTTTACTAAGAAACAACGATGATGCAACCGGAACATAAGTAAGAGACAGGATAGCAGCACCCAGAAGTGCAAAAGTAACCACCTGGGCCATCGGCCTGAACATTTTGCCTTCAATGCCTACAAGGGTCATAACAGGAAGGTAAACAATCAGAATTATGATCTGTCCGAATGTTGCAGAGTTCATCATTCGTTTAGCTGAGTCGAGCACGTTTTCATCCATCTGTTCCTGTGTAAGCTTTGCAAAATCCTGATTATGCTTTTTGATCACATGAATCCTGTGGACGACAGTCTCGACGATTATAACTGCGCCATCTACAATCAAACCAAAATCTATTGCTCCGAGGCTCATGAGGTTACCGGTTACTCCAAAAATATTCATGAGTGATACTGCAAAAAGCATTGACAAGGGGATAACCGAAGCTACAATCAGTCCGGCGCGTGCATTGCCCAGCATTACAACAAGTATAAAAATGACAATTAATGCACCCTCAATGAGATTCCTTGAAACTGTTCCTATCGCTCTGCCAACGAGATCCGACCTGTTCAGATAAGCTTCAATTTTTACCTGTTTTGGCAGCGACTTCTGTATGGATTCGATGCGTTCAGTAACGTTTTTAATCACTTCCCTTGCGTTTGCTCCTTTAAGCATCATAACTACTCCGCCTACAGATTCAGTACTATCAGCAATAAATGCTCCGTATCTGATGGCGTTGCCAAATTGAACAATAGCAACATCCCTTATTAGTACAGGGATTCCTGAATTATTTACTTTGACAAAAATTTTTTCAATATCGCTTATCGTTTTTACAAGACCAATTCCACGAATAAAATATGCATTGGGTTTTTTATCTATATAGGCGCTTCCGGTATTTTCGTTATTGTTTGCAAGAGCAGTGAACAAATCTGTAAGCGTAAGTCCCATTCCTCTTAATCTTTCAGGATTTACAGCTATTTCATATTGTTTAACATATCCTCCATAGCTATTAATGTCAGCAACCCCTGGAGTTCCCAGCATTTCCCTCCTTACTGTCCAGTCCTGTATGGTTCTCAGCTCCATAGGGTCATATTGTTTCTCATATCCTTTTTCAACTGCAAGACGGTATTGGAATATTTCGCCCAGACCGGTAGAAATCGGGGCAAGAGAAATCTGTGCAAGACCAGAAGGGATAACCTCTTCAGCTTCTTTAAGACGTTCGGTCAATTGTTGCCTCGCCCAGTATACATCAACATCATCCTCAAAAACTACGGTAATCACAGATAATCCGAGCCGTGAGATTGATCTTAATTCAATTATGTTCGGAATATTTGCGACCGACACTTCAATTGGCGCTGTAATAAAGCTCTCCACCTCCTGAACAGCCAAAGAAGGTACGAGCGAAATAATCTGTACCTGGTTATTTGTTATATCGGGAATGGCATCTACCGGCAGTTTTGTCAGCGAATACATACCCCAGGTGATTAAAGCCAGAATAAATAGCCCAACAATGAGCTTGTTCTTTAAGGAGAAGGTAATAATCCTGTTTATCATTGATAATATCTTAAGATTCAGATGGTATACCGTTTAGTGATAGAATTATATGTTGCCATAAGGATATACCTTTAGCGAACAAAGCAGAATTTTCCCTGAGAGGAAAATATATCAGAAAATAGCTGGAGGAGCCCTCAGAGAATAAAAATCAGAGGGTCTTGATTTTAAAGGCTTCTTTGAATCTTCAATAAATGATACCTGCGAAAAAGCCAATATAGTTTCAGTTTCTTTCGTAAATGAAAAGCCTGTATATTGGACATTCGGGAAATGATTAATCGCAGAGTAGCTAATTGCTTTTACGACGTCAAGGTCATTGAAAGCATGGCAATGCAGAGGGAACCCAGGATGATGTGAAGAATTTTTCTGAAAAGGAACAGATGTTTTGCAAAGGTCAGATTCGGTCTGATGATGATCGTGGGGTATGATCATATGTGCATTTAAGATAAATGCCGCCAGGAACAGGAATAAAATATATGCCGTTTTTGTTCTCATGATCATTGCACTCAATGCTTATTTACACTCTGAAAACACAAATATAAATATTAAATTGATTTATTATTACAGCTATTGGCAAGCTGATAAAAATATTGACTGCTTTTCTATTTGAGACAACAAGTCATTTCTGTTCCAAGCTTGCAAAAGCTTGCAAAAGATTGCAACTTTGCCTTCCACAAATTTGATCCGACTTGATTTTGTAGAACCACTACTCAATAATATATTGAAAATAAATTTGGCAGATTGGATTATTTTACCTATACTGGTAGTCGTATTACTTAAATATATATTTTGAGAGTAGCTTTAAAACATATCGCTTTTATTCAAACCGGTGTCTTTGCGAGGCCAGCTAAGGAAGGTCAAATTGTCTACCTGCAGTCAAAGCACTTTGATGAAAACAGAATCCTTAAAAGCTCTTTATACCCTGATTTAAAAGCTGGAAGCATTTCTGAAAAACATTTATTACAGACCGGTGATATAATATTTGCTGCCAAAGGAACAAAAAATTTTGCAGCTCTCTACGAAAGTAAAAACAAGCCAGCCGTAGCTTCCACTTCGTTCTTTGTTATTCGTTTAAATGAGGATTTCCAAGATAAAATTCTGCCGGAGTATTTGACATGGTATCTGAACAGTGCATCATCTCAGAATTATCTGAAAAGTAAGGCAGTAGGAAGTTCTATAGTTTCCATCTCAAAGTCTGTGATTGATGAATTGGAATTATCTATCCCGGATTTGGATACCCAAAAGGCGATTCTAATAATTACCCATCTCAGAAACGCAGAAAGAAAACTGCAGAAGCAAATTGAGCTGCTCAGGGAAAAACAAATTCAACAACAAATAATCAACGCTATAAAATAAATAACATGACAAAGAAGATAACACAAAAAGATATTAACGATGCTGTCTGGAAAGCTTGTGATACATTTCGTGGAAGCATTGACCCCAGCGTTTACAAGGATTATGTTCTCACTATGCTTTTTGTAAAATATCTAAGTGATGTGCATGATGATAAATATGAATCTCATTTGAAAAAATATAGTGGTGACAAAGAACGCGCAAATCGTGCCATGAAGCATGAACGTTTTGTAGTGCCGGAACACAGCCATTTTAACTATTTATTTGACCACCGGAACGAACTTAATATTGGCGAGTTAATAGATATTGCATTGGAAGATCTGGTAGAAGCCAACCGCGACAAACTATATAGTGAAGATGGTGCGGGAATATTCCAGAACATAAATTTCAATAGCAGTGTATTAGGCGATACTAAAGATAAGAACACCAGACTGAAAAACCTTCTGCTCGATTTTAATAAAGAAACATTAAACCTTAAACCGTCACATCTTGAAGGCGCTGATATTATTGGTGGTGCGTATATGTTTCTGATAGAAAATTTTGCAAGCGATGCTGGAAAAAAGGCAGGGGAATTTTTTACTCCAAAAGAAGTATCTACCCTGATTGCTAAACTTACTAAATCAAAACCTGGTTCCCGCATCTGCGACCCTACCTGTGGCTCAGCTTCATTACTGATTAAAGCAGGAGAAGAAGTTGGTTCAGATAATTTTTCACTTTATGGGCAGGAAGCAAATGGAAGCACCTGGGCCCTGGCAGTTATGAATATGTTTCTACATGGCTTTGATAACGCTACCATTCGATGGGGAGATACTATCCGAAACCCAAAACTGAAAGAGGGCGATTCTCTTATGAAGTTTGATACAGTGGTTGCTAATCCGCCATTTAGCCTCGATAAATGGGGAAAGAGTGATGATAAAGAGGAGAACAAAGCCAGTGATAGTTTTGACCCGGAAACCGACAAATACAATCGCTTTTGGAGAGGTACTCCACCAAAGAGTAAAGGCGACTGGGCATTTATCAGCCACATGATCGAGACTACCTACGAAGGCAAAGGCAAGGTGGGGGTTGTAGTTCCTCACGGAGTTTTATTCCGTGGAGCCAGTGAGGAGAAAATACGTCAGAAAACAATTGAAGAAAATATTCTTGAAACAGTTATAGGTCTGCCCGCGAATCTATTCTTCGGTACAGGTATTCCGGCAGCTATTCTGATTTTTAACAAGGGTAAAGGTGATAACAAAAATGTGTTATTCATTGATTCCAGCAAACATTATGAATCAGCTAAGAATCAGAATAAACTTCGTGTTGCTGATATTGAACATATTGTAGATACTTACCGCAAATTCAATGAGGGGAATCTACAGGCCGGAGTTGTAGAAGATAAATTCAGCTATATAGCCACATTTGAAGAAATAAAAGAAAACGAATTCAACCTGAACATTCCACGATATGTTGACACATTTGAAGAAGAAGAAGAAGTTGATATTGCTGCAGTGCAGATTGAGATTAATAAACTTGAAGGAGAATTGAAAACAGTGCAAGCCGAAATGAGTAAGTATTTAAAGGAATTGGGAGTCTAATTCCATCGAATTCGAAGGATTTAAACATGGCTAATTCGACACCTTTAAAATGGTTTATTATGAACGATAAATTATCAAAAATTAATCAAACTGTTTTTGAACAGATAAAGGAAATAGATCATAAGGGAAATGAATTCTGGGGAGGGAGAAAACTATCTAAAATTCTCGAATATTCTGAGTACCGGCATTTTCTGCCAGTAATAGAAAGAGCAAAAGAAGCCTGCCGGAATAGCGGTTATCAGGTTTCAGACCATTTCGAGGATATCCTCGGTATGGTATCTATCGGCTCCGGTGCCGAAAGAGAAATTGAGGATGTAAAGTTATCAAGATATGCTTGTTATCTGATTGTCCAAAATGCCGACCCTTCAAAAGAGATCGTTGCACTCGGACAAACCTATTTTGCTGTACAAACCCGCATTCAGGAAATACAGCAAATGGAAGCGTATCAACAACTTAAAACTGAAGAAGATAAAAGATTGTTCCTCCGAAAGGAAATGTCCGAACACAACAGACAACTTGCAGAAGCAGCTAAAGGGGCAGGTGTTATTGCAAAAGATTGCCGACCTGTTTGGTATTCAGCGACCAGCTATTACCAAACACCTGAAAAATATTTTTGAATCCGGTGAATTACAGGAAACAGAAGTATGTTCCATTATGGAACATACTGCCACAGATGGCAAAACTTACTCTACACAGTTTTACAACCTTGATGCTATGATCGAAGTCGGCAAAAGTACTGTTGTTATATAACTACTCGATTGTGCTGTTTTTAATGATATTTTGTTAAATACCAGATAGATGAACAAAAGAACCAATATAATAGAAGTTCAAAATATTTCTGTAAGTATATCCAAAGTCAGAGACGATGATTTTATATGCCTTACGGATATGGCTAAGGCAAAAGAAGGAGATGCAAGAGCTGCTGACATAATAAAAAACTGGATAAGAAACCGTTATACACTTGAATTTTTGGGAACCTGGGAACGAATGTACAATCCAAACTTTAAAGTGGTCGAATTCGACCACTTTAAAATGCAAGCCGGTTTGCCAAGTTTTGTTTTAAGTCCCGGACAATGGGTTGAAAAAACAAATGCAATTGGAATATATACACATTCAGGAAGATATGGAGGCACGTATGCTCACAAAGACATAGCTTTTGAGTTCGGCTCTGCCATAAGTCCCGTCTTCAAACTTTATCTGATAAAGGAATACCAGAGATTAAAAGAAATTGAAACCAACCAATATAATTTAGAGTGGAATGTAAAGTGCATCCTTGCTAAAGCCAATTACCTTATTCATACCGATGCGGTAAAACAACATGTAATTCCTAAATCAGATTTTACCAGACAAACAGAGTGGATCGCCTACGCAGATGAAGCCGACTTATTAAATGTTGCATTATTTGGCTGCACGGCAAAGCAATGGAGGGAAGCGAATCCCAACCTTGCATCGGAAAATAAAAACATCAGGGACTATGCAAGCATTAACGAGCTGGCCGTATTAAGCAATCTGGAAAGCCTTAATGCCGAAATGATTAAAACTGAATTGAATAAGAGCGACCGTTTTCAAAAATTGCTGGCTATCGCCATATACCAGTTAAATATATTAAACAAAACCGATTTTATGAAATCATTGAAAAAGACTAATGAGGATATATACTTAAAATCCGGAGATGATGAATTATAACAACACAACATATAAAGACTCCCCCTTTGGCAAAATCCCTGGCGATTGGAAAGTGAAGAAATTGAAAGATATAATGGCTGAAGGGAGGTTGGGTGGGAATTATGAAAACTCTGAAGCGAACACTGGAATTCCTGTAATTAAGATGGGGAACATTCAACGTGGCTTTATTCTCACAGACAAAACCCAATGCTTACCAGAAAATAGTCCCTACAATGAAGAAGATATTATGAAAGAAGATGATTTGCTATTTAATACACGAAATACACTTGAGTTAGTTGGAAAGGTTGCAATCTGGAAAAACGAATTACCATTTGCTGTTTACAATTCGAATTTGATGAGAATGAAATTTGATGAAACCTTTGTTTCTTCAAATCCATTTATGAACTATGCATTTAATTCTCATTATGGATTAAGCCAATTAAGAGGTATTGCGACTGGAACAACAAGTGTTGCTGCAATATATGGAAGAGATCTAGAAACAATAAAATTTATACTCCCCCCTCTCCCCGAACAAAAAGCCATCGCCAGCCTTCTTTCCACCTGGGATGAAGCCATTTCCAAAACCCAGGCCCTAATTACTCAAAAAGAACTTCGCAAAAAATAGCTGATGCAAAATTTATTGACTGGGAAGAAAAGGCTGAAGGGGTTTGAGAATGAGGAATGGAAGGAAACCTCTTTGGAAAATCTATTCGAAAGAGTAATCAGAAAAAATTCAGAACAGAATAAAAATGTAGTTACTATTTCTGCCCAGAGAGGATTTGTAAGACAAACAGACTTTTTCAACAAAACTATTGCTAGCGATATTATTGATAACTATTTTTTGGTCGAAAAGGGAGAGTTCTGCTATAATAAAAGCTATTCAAACGGCTATCCTTGGGGAGCAACAAAACGTTTGAAAGATTTTGATAAAGCAGTTGTTACAACTCTTTACATTTGCTTTGGATTAAAAAGTGCGCAGAAGAACTCAGGTGAATTTTTTGAGCAATATTTTGAGGCGAATCTTTTGGATAAAGGGCTTATGAAAATTGCACATGAGGGTGGAAGAGCGCATGGTTTGCTTAATGTCACTCCTTCTGATTTTTTCTCATTAAAAATCAAGATTCCTTCACCTGAAGAACAAACAACTATTGCTCAGGTGTTGCAGGCAACTGACAAAGAAATACAACTACTTAAAACCAAAACAGAAAATCTCAAAGAGCAGAAAAAAGGGTTGATGCAGGTATTGCTGACGGGGAAAAAAAGATTGACGAATATATAATATAGGGACACGACATGTCGTGTCCCTACCGGGAAACATCGAAAATACCGTAGGGGCATCACATGTGATGCCCCTACACGACAATCACGACAATCAAATACGGGCATCACATGTGATGTCCCTATCCACATAAAACGAACAAAATGAACAATTACAATCCAAATATCCACCATCGTCGAACGATCCGTTTGAAAGGATACGATTATTCACAGGCAGGATTATATTTCATTACCATTTGTGTTAAGGACAGAAAATGTTTGTTCGGAGAAATTTTTGGTGCTGATGTTGTGTGGGTCAAAAATTTTCAACCCCCACAGGAAATGATATTGAATGCCGCCGGTAAGATTGCAGACGAATACTGGCTGGATATCCCAAAACATTTCCCGAATGTCGTTTTACATGAACATATTATCATGCCAAATCATGTTCATGGGATAATTGAATTAAAAAATATCGGCACCAACAATCCGGGACAATCCGTAGGGATTCAAAATTTTGAATCCCTACGGCAATCACGAAACAAATCGGGAACATCACAAAACAAATTGGTGCCAAAACAAAATGAATTTCAAAAAATGATTCCACATTCTATTGGATCAATTATCCGGGGATATAAAATCGGGGTTACAAAATGGTTCCGGAATAATACCGTCGGGATTCAAAATTTTGAATCCCAACAATCTATTTGGAAACGCAATTTTTACGAACACATTATCCGTGATGAAAAATCCTTCCAACAGATTTCGAAATATATTATTAATAATCCGCTAAATTGGCCTTAAGGTAAAATGTACAATAAATAAACCATAAAAATCACGCAAATCATGGTTCAGACAATT